>CAZWXO010000031.1:8621-21726 GCA_964637885.1 uncultured bacterium | reverse complement strand
CAGAATGTCAATATTTTATCAAAATATTCTTTTAGTAAAATATTATACAAAAAAAACGGGGCCGAAGCCCCGCAATACATTGGTGGTTTTGTTTATAAGCCTACGCTTTGGAAATTTTTGCTACGGAAACTTTGAAGGGCGGTATTTTGGCCACCGGATCAAGTGCCTCCATACTGGCATTTGTCAAAATATTAGCAGCAGCCTCAGCAAAGTGGAAAGTGGTAAAAATAACGTTGCCTGGCATCGTGTCGCTAAGCTGCGCTGCAATTTCAACGCTTCCTCGGCGGGTAGTCACCTTAACCATATCACCGCTGGCAATGCCGTACTTGGCGGCAGTATCAGGATTAATCTGCAAGTAATTGCTAGGCACTTTGGCTTCTAACGCCTTAGAACGTCGCGTCATCGAACCTGTGTGGTAGTGGTAGAGGCTACGCCCAGTAGTTAAATAAAGCGGATACTCACTATCCGGTGTTTCCGCAGGTCCGCGATAGGGAATGCTCATAAAAGCTCCCCGCCCCCGGGTAAACTTGCCTTCTTTATGAAGATAAGTTGTGCCAGGGTGCTCTGCTGTCGGGCAAGGCCATTGCAAACCCTTTCCTTCCAAACGCGCATAGCTCATGCCACCATAGGAAGGCGTCAGTCCTACAATCTCATTAAAAACCGCTTCACTGTCGGCGTAATCCATTTTGTAGCCCATCCGCGTTGATAGATCGGCAAGAATTTCCCAATCGCCCCTTGCTTCTCCGGGAGGTGGGACCGCCTTGCGAATCTTTTGGACACGACGCTCGGTATTGACGAACACACCATCTTTTTCAGTAAAACAAGCCGCCGGCAAAACAACATCTGCCATCATAGCCGTCTCAGTCATGAAAATGTCCTGCACAACGACAAACTCCAAATGCTCCATCGCGTGGATGACATGGGCTTGATCAGGGTCGCTCAAAACCGGATTTTCCCCAATGACATAGAGAGCTTTTACTTCACCACGAGAAGCCTTGTCCATAAACTCGGTCATCGTCAAGCCCGGTTTATCCGAAAGTTTGACACCCCAAGCCGCTTCAAATTTTTTCACTGCATCGGGATTAGCAACCTGCTGATAACCTGTAAAGACGTTGGGAAGCCCCCCCATGTCGCATGCGCCCTGGACATTATTCTGACCGCGCAAGGGGTTGACGCCGGTACCGGGGCGTCCGATCTGCCCCGTCAATAATGCTAAGTTTGAAACTGACTTGACGTTGTCGGTCCCGGTACTGTGCTGCGTTAGCCCCATCGCGTAGCAAATCGCGGCGGCCTCAGCTTGGGCGTAAATGCGCGCAGCCTTGCGAATTAACTCCGCAGGAACGGATGTGATTTTTTCTGCCCATTCCGGGGTGCAATCCTTGACAACCTCTGCCATTCCCTCATAGCCTTCAGTGCAATCCTCGACAAACTTCTGGTTAACAAGACCCTCTTCGATAATGACATTCATCATTCCGTTTAAAAGTGCAACATCAGTTCCTGGCAAATGCTGCATATAGACATCAGCAAAATCTGCTAAATCAGTCCGACGCGGGTCCGCCACAATCAGCTTGGCTCCACGTTCAAAAACTGCCTTTTTAATCTTCATCCCAATTACTGGATGATTTTCCGGTGGGTTAGATCCGATAACAAAGAAAGCCTTGGTGTCATTGGCCAAATCCTCGATGGAATTGGTCATTGCTCCACTACCATAAGTGGCTGCCAGACCGGCAACCGTTACGGAGTGTCACAGACGGGCACAATGATCGACATTGTTTGTACCAATGGCAGTGCGCGCAAATTTTTGCGCAATGTAGTTGTCTTCGTTGGTCATGCGTGCCGATACAAACGTTGCAATACTATTTGGCCCGTTCACCTCCTTTGCCTTGTTTAAACGAGCAGCAACCAAATCAAGAGCTTCATCCCAGGATGCTTCCCGAAACTCACCGTTTTCTTTGATGAGCGGTTTCGTAAGGCGATCAGGCGAATTGACAAAATCCCAGCCGAAACGGCCCTTAACACACAATGCACCCTTGTTGACCGGACTGTACTCATCAGTACGGTTTGAGGAAACACCAATTATCTTATCATCCTTGATGTCCAGGTCAAAGGTACATCCAGTACCGCAATACGTGCAAGTAGTCGTAACCTTGCGATCAATTTCGTAGGCCCGGCCTAGCCCCTTGCTAACCTTGCTGGTCAAGGCACCAGTCGGACATACCATGATGCATTGCCCACAAAAGACGCAGCTGGAGGTATCCAGATCTTTATCAAAAGCCGTGGCAATTTTAGCGTGATAGCCGCGATTCTCGATGGAAATCGCGCGTGCTGCCGTAATACCTTCACAGGCTCGGACGCACTTGGTGCACATAATGCATTTGTTGTAGTCCCGCTCCAAGAACGGGTTCGGATCGTTAATTTCGTGAACAATCCTCCCACCCTTGGTAAAACGACTCGTCTCAACGCCGTAATGGTAGCAATAATCCTGAAGTTTGCAATCACCGTTGCGTTCACAAACTTGACAGTTGAAATTATGAGATGCAGTCAGCAACTCCAGGTTGACCTTGCGGGCCTCAATGACAGCAGGAGTATTGGTCTTAATCTCCATTCCTTCTTCAGCCGGGGCCACACAGGAGGCCAGCATCAGCCAGCGGTTGGTGCACTCGACGACACACAATCGGCAAGAGCCGACTGGCTTGAGATCAGGATCATAGCATAATGTCGGGATATCGATACCAGCTGCCTGGCAAGCTTCCAGGACGGTGCTTCCTTTGGATACCGAGACTTGTCGTCCATCTATTGTCAGTGTAACTTGACTCATTATATTCCTCCTTTCTTCAACGATTTAGCATGTAGATGCCTTCATCTTGGCATCGAATTCATTGCGAAAATGATCTAGTGTCGTAATAATCGGGGAAGGAGCAGCTTGCCCTAGACCACACAGGCACGATTTCTGCATGACACGGTTCAAAACCATCAAATTGTCAATGTCGGTAGGCTCGCCAGTTCCTTCGTTAATACTTTTTAGAATCTGGTACGCGCGGAAAGTGCCTTCGCGACAAGGATTGCATTTGCCACAGGATTCATGCTCAAAAAATTTCGAAATTCGCGTGACAATGTCCACAATGTCCCTAGTCTCGTCCATCACAAAAACGGCACCCGTTCCCAATGCGGCATTAATTTTAGCCATGGAATCAAAATCAATCTTGGTGTCGATTAAAGATTCCGGGACGAAGCCACCGGAAGTACCGCCGACCTGAACAGCTTTCATTTTTTTACCGCCAGGAATGCCCCCGCCAAAACCAAAAATAACGTCGCGCAATGTGGCATTGGTCGGAACCTCAAAGAAAATTTTATTGTTTATATCTCCCGTTAGGGTGAGAACCTTGGTGCCGGGATAATTGGGTGCACCGATCCCAGCGAACCATTCAGCCCCTTTTAATACTATTTCAGGCAGATTTGCGTAAGTCTCGACGTTGTTGACCACCGTCGGTTTATTCCACAGGCCCTCTACCCCGGGAAAAGGCGGCTTAAATCGTGGCATACCACGCTTACCCTCAATCGATTCGATTAACGCCGATTCTTCTCCACAAACGTAAGCCCCGGCACCCATGCGGACCTCGATGTCAAAATCCTTGCCCAGGATACCTTTTTCTCTAGCCTGATCGAGGGCTTTGTTGAGAAATTCGACGACATAGGGATACTCGCCCCGGCAATAAATGTAACCTTGCTTCGACTCGACGGCATAACCACAAATGGCCATCCCCTCAAAAAGTCGCTGTGGGTCTTTTTGAACGATGATTCTATCCTTGTACGTTCCGGGTTCACCCTCGTCAAAGTTACATACGATATATTTCTCTTCCCCCGGAGCAACGAAACTCCACTTTAGCCCGGCGTTAAATCCGGCTCCGCCTCTACCGCGAAGATTAGATTTTTTTACTTCGTCGATTAAAGCTTTTTTATCCATAGTACGCGCTTTCTCTAGACCTTTATAAGCGCCTGCCTGCAACGCATCATCGATGCTTTCCGGATTAATCTTATCTGCATTTTTTAGAACAATCCTAAGCTCTTCCAAGTTTTTCACCTCCCCGCTCTTTATTTGCATTGAGCAATTATTGAAGAGACCATCTCTGGCTTGACCCCTGTCATCGGGACACTATTAATCGAAATAACCGGTGTCTCCTGACATTGGCCAATACACTGAGTCAATTCTAATGTGAATTTACCATTCGCTGTCGTGTTGCCAACCTTAATCCCCAACTCTTTTTCAAAAGTCTCCAGCACTTCTCCGGCGCCAGCCACATGGCACGGTGCGCTTTCACACATTCTAATGACATATTGCCCTCGCGGTTGCACTGAAAGGTAGGAATAAAAAGTCGCCACTCCATACGCTTGGGCCTCAGATACTCCAAAAGCTTTCGCCACCTCTGCCAAGGCATCTTCCGGAATAGAGTTGAACTGGCCTTGCAGCGCATGAAAAGCTTCTATGATGCCACCTTTTTTTTCTAAACTGGGAGCGATAATTGCGTTATATTTACCCAAATTCTTCACCTCCTTTGCTTTGAGCATTCCTAAATTAACGAGCACTCCAACAACAAAACCGATTGCTAACCACCCACGCAAGGGCTGCACTACAATAAAAGCTGACAACAATTAAGTCTATCTATAGCTGCTCGTACTTCTATTGATGAAGCCACTTAGAATTAATCATACGATGACAGATATTTCGTGTCAATACTGATTGACATTTTTTTATCAAATGATAAAATGAAACTATGAATAATTTTAGGAGGTAACGAAATGGACTTGAATGAATATAGAAAAACCTTAGCCTTATCCGTTGACAAGGAAGTTGAAGCCTATGAGTTTTATAAACAGGCTGGCGAAAAAGCAACGGATCCAATGTTGAAAAAACTTTTCAAGGAATTTTCTGAAGAAGAACGTAAACATATGCAATTGATCCAAGCATTCCTAGCTGACGAATCTCTACCCTTTAGCGTTGAAGCAACTACCGATTTTAAAATTTCCGAAACGGTGGAACGCCCCAAGATGTCTGTTGAGATGAAATTTGTCGATGCAATCGCTTTGGCGATGAAGAACGAAGAAGATGCAATGAACACCTACAAAGCCATCGCGGATGCTGCTTCGGATCCAGACCAGAAAAAAATGTTTGAAAATCTTGCCAACATGGAAACAGGTCATAAGGCCAGGCTTGAAGAAATTTTTTCCAACGCCGCCTTCGCCGAAGCCTGGGATTAAATTGCCAGCCACTCTCAGTTAGTTATTATTTTGACAATCTAATGTTTATTAAAGTGGTGCCGCGCTTTTCCAGTTGCGGCACCACTTTTTATTGTTTCATTCTGCGCAAGGAAAACTTTCCTTATCTAAAAGAGGTCATCTTCATTATAGTCCATCAGTTCAATCCCACTAGCGGCAAGCTCTTCCTGACGAACTGGCACAGGCTTGATACAAGTGCGTGGGCAGACGTTCAGGCATTCCCTGCATTTAGTGCATTTATCCTTGTCGATTTTGCGCTTTTCCTTCTTTTCTGAACCGATAATCGCATCGACTGGACAAACTTTGTTGCACAATCCACAACCTGTGCATTGATCAAATTCCACTTCCAATTCAAATAAATTGGTACAAATGCCCGTCCGACAAAAACGCTTCTCGACATGTTCCATGATCTCGTCTTTAAAGTACATAAAGGTCGTCAAAAGTGGATTGGAAATGGTCTGCCCGAGCCCGCAAAACGAGGTTTTTTGCACCATGCGTGCTAGATCTTCCAGCTCCTCTACTTCTTTGACATTGGCAGTCCCCTCGGTGATTTTTTTAAGAACGGTCATCATTTGGTGTGTGCCTTCGCGGCAAGGTGTACATTTTCCGCAAGACTCTTCACAGCCGAAGTTCATGAAATAACGAGCCATCTCGACCATGCAAGTAGCATCGTTCATGACAACCATACCACCCGAACCCATAATTGTGCCAGCCTTTTTCAGTGCTTTGTAATCGACAGCCAAATCAAGCTTGGATTCAGGAACGCACCCTCCCGAAGGACCGCCAGTCTGCACCGCCTTGAAATTGCGCCGCTTCTCCAGCCCGTCTCCCAGCTCATAAATGATCTCACGTAAAGTTATCCCCATGGGCACCTCGATTAGACCATTATTCTTAACATGGCCCACCAAGGAGAAAACTTTTGTACCCGTGGTATCCTCTGTTCCATAACTAGCATACCATGCCCCACCCCGCGCTAAAATTGGCGGTATATTAGCAAAAGACTCGACGTTGTTGATGTTGGTCGGCTTTTTCCACAAGCCTTGCTTAGCCAGCCGAGGCGGTCTGACTCGAGGGTCGCCTCTTTTCCCTTCGACAGCGTTCAAAAGAGCTGTTACTTCCCCACACACAAAGGCGCCGGCTCCTTTGGCAATTTTAATATGAAAACTAAAACCGCTACCGAAGATATTGTCACCCAAAATACCAGTTTCCATCGCTTGATCGATTGCGACTTGCAAAGTTCTGATTGCCAAGGGATACTCGGCACGAACGTAAATAATGCCTGTATCAGCGCCGACGGCCAGCCCGGATATCGCCATCCCCTCCAGGACGCTGTGTGGATCGCATTCCAGAACACTCCGGTCCATGTAAGCCCCTGGATCGCCTTCATCAGCGTTGCAAACCGTATATTTCTGGCCAGCTGGACCATGTTGTGTGTGTTGCCATTTTGCTCCCACCGGGAATCCAGCCCCTCCACGGCCTTTAAGGCCTGAGTCGAGGACTTCCTGGATAATCGCCTCATCAGTCATTCCCATGGCACGAACCATAGCTTTGTAACCGCCGCGAGCAACGTATTCCTCGATTTTCAGCGGGTCGATGTAGCCGCTATTCCGGGTAACAATTTTAACTTGCTTTTTATAGTAAGATAGCTCCAGTAATTTTGGCAAAGCGGCAGGAGCATCGCCTAGTTTAACAGTCCGATCATCGCTAATCACATAATCATCGTCATTGACACCCAGAAGTCTCTTTTGCAAACTTCCCGAGGCTAAGTCGCCATTTTCCTTGACTATACCAATCATCTCGCGAGCTAAGTCAGCTGTAAACTTGCTGTAGACGTAGCGCACTTGATTGGGATATTGAATGCTGACAATCGGCTCCTGCTGACACCAGCCAATGCAACCGACGGAGGCAATCTCCAAATCGAGCCCTGCTGCAGCAGCCGATTCCTTCAGCGCATGCATAACATCTTCAGCCCCCGCCGCACGTCCACAGGTTGCCATCCCCACCGTTATTTTAATTTTGGAAGGATAAAGACTAGATTCACCCTTCTGGCTCAGCTCTGCCAGCTTTGCCTCGGCTAGTCGTAAATCAGCCATTGTTCTCGTCCTCCCTTATCTTTTCAACAATTTTGATTGCCTCTGTCTCATTTAACCATCCATGAGCAGTTTCGCCAACAAGCATGACTGGAGCCAAGCTACAGCACCCGATGCAATTCGGCGTGCGTATTGTGAATAAACCGTCTTCAGAAGTGTCGTTCACTTTAACTTTCAAGACTTTTTCCAAAGTTGCCGTTAAGCGCGCGGCTCCCTTGACGTGACAAACAGTCCCATGGCAGACATTGATAGTATATTTGCCGCGTGGTTTTAAGGTGAATTCGGCGAAAAATGTCACCACGCCGTAGAGCTTTGAAGGCGGCATGTTTAGCTCATCGCATAAAATATCAAAAGATTCTCGTGAGATATAGCCGTCCCGTGTTTGTACTTCTTGCAAAACACCGCTGACACGACCCTCGTTGTCGGGAAATCGGGAAATAATCTCCCGAATTGCTTCTCTTTGCATGATTACACCTCACTCTTCTTGAACTTAAACGCCAGCGAACACTCTGACATCGCTGCATTGTGATAGAAAAATCCGGGACATGCCCCTGCCTCATATTCCGGAAACACCCCGGAAACAGGTGCATCAGCTGGCTGCAAATCCTGCTTGATGGGAACGGCTTGGCACGGTTCAGCTAGGTCGGACGCATCCCCCAAAGCCAGGGATAGTTTCAAGCTTTCACTAATTCCCCGCAAAATTTCGATAGTTGTTTTTACCGGCAAAGCTGGTTTAACAGCATCTTTAACTTTCTGGATGCGGCCTTCTAAGTTGATAAATGTGCCATTTTTTTCTAAATAGCAGGCTCCTGGGAAAACAACTTGGGCGGCGTCAGTTAATCCGCCAGCAAACATATCCTCCGCGATCACAACCTTTGCCCCTTGGATCGCTCTCTGCCATAGCAGGCCATTTACTCCGTAAGGCTCCGGGTTTTCGCCGACAACCAGCAGCACATCTAAATCTCCCGCTACAGCGGCATCCAGCATTTGCTTAATCCCTCGCTCTGAGCCGCACGCAGCTACGCCAGTCAGCGCCGAACCTGCCGCATTGTTTGCTGGCAGAAGGGGTAAAACGCCAGACCCCGGCTTCCCGGTCAGATTGTCCGATATAATCGCTAAATTGCAGACAGCACGACCTAATAGTGGTGCTGAGTCGCCACAATCGCCACCATACAAGAAAGCCACTCCTTGAGCTGACCCAATAAGCTGCGCCGCGCGGAGGGACAAATCAGAATAATCTACCGGCAAGCTCTTGCAATAATCATTGGCTCCATTGGAAGCATGATTTGCCAATCCACCAGCATCATAAGCGGCAGCAATTTCGTTTACCGTCGCGGCTTCCTGCCCTGCCTCGCATTGAATAAAAACATTCGCGACCTTTGCTAGTTCAGTCCTCCTGGAATCGACTACAATCAGCTTTGCCTTACCAGTCGCAACCTTTTGGCGCACCTTCATCGCGATTACCGGATGGGACATCCAGGCATCAGCTCCGGCAATCATGATGACATCACTGGCAGCTTCGATTTGCTCCACAAGCATTGTGCCCGTAACTTTCCCCGTCGCCTCTGATAGAGGCAACATCAAGGCCTGGGAAAGAGGCGATAAATCGTCAAAGTACTTGCATTTAACTGTATCAGCAAAGGCCTTTGCGGCTAAAAGTTCCTCAGTCGTCGCATGGGGGGAAACCAGCATTCCAATGGTTTTAGCGGCAGCAAGGTGACGCGAAGTAGCATCAAAGGCATCTTGCCAAGAGACAAGTTCCCCTGCAACTAGAGGTTGCCCCAGACGGTTTGCCGAAGTAGAAAAATCCCAGCCAAACCGGCCCTTGCCGCAAAGCATGCCTTGATTGACAGGGCTTTGTTCTGCATCTCTGATTGAATTTATCCCCGCCATTTTGCCTTTAAATGTATCGATTCGGATCGTGCATCCAGTCCCACAGACAGCACAAGTCGAAACAGTTTTTTCTGTTTCATAAGAACGACCACGTCCCGCTGCAACCTTACTTGTCAAAGCTCCGACTGGACAAACCATGATGCATTGTCCGCAGAAGATACAGGAAGACTTAGCTAATGGTTCATCGAAAGCGCAAGCAATCTGGGAATGAAAACCCCGCAACTCGATATCGATGGCACTGGCAGTAACCACTTCTTCGCACACGCGAACACAGCAAGTACACATGATGCACTTATTATAGTCACGCTTGATAAATGGATTGGGGTCGTTAATTGGAATTTGATGTCGCCCTGCGGCGTATTTTTCCGTATCGACGCCATATTCATAGCAATAATCCTGCAAGCGACAATCAGCATTCTTTTCGCACACCTGACAGTTAAACTGGTGCGATGCTGACATCAATTCCAAATTTATCTTGCGGGCATTTCTGACTGCGTCAGAGTCAGTATAAATATCCATATTTGGTTCCGCAGGCGTAACGCAGGCTGCCAGCATCATCGGCTTTCCTGCTGCCTCCACAACACAAATCCGACAAGAACCGACTGCCCGCAATTCCTCGTCATAGCATAGCGTAGGTACCTTGATGCCATGCAGGCGGCATGCTTGCAGCACCGTACTTCCCTTTGGAACTTCCAGTTCCTGTCCATTGATTTTCATCAAAAAGGTCTCCATATAATCTTTTCCTCCTTTTTAGTGAGTGAACGTAAAAACAGCCTATAAAGGATGATGAACCGCAATTAAAACACGCGGCTCACTTGAAAGAAGGCCAATAATCACCGGCAGACTGTTCATCAAAGCACCCCCCTTTTTTCGAATAGCTGCCGTCTCTAGAACCAGAATTGTGCAATTAATTGACTCGCTTTAAAAAACGCTTCGCGATTAAAACTGCCACCAATGACCCCGCCAAAGCCGTATACAGCTGGGGGAGCCCAAAAGCCAAAAGCAATGGCTTCGGTAGATTAATATTAAATAAAACCAAAACATAATTGAGCATTACAAAAAAAGTTAAAAACTTGGCACATGACGCTACCACTGCCGCCATATAGTCGCCAAATTTTTTCATCCAGACGAAGAACAAAACCAAAATAGCATTTGCAGCCACAATGACTGGTAAAACCGGGGCTAATGCCGGAGGCAAAATTCCGGCAAAAATTGCTACTACCGGCGTGATAACGCCGATTAAAACTCCCCCGGCCGCTCCTCCAAAATACGTCGCCAAAATCAAAGCAGCGTTGACGACTGGACCTGTTACCAGCTGGGGCAATCTCAGCAACTGCACCGCCAGCGCAATTGCTAATAATATGGCTAATCTTGGCAACGATGCCGAGTTAATTTTCACTACCAACGCCTCCTTCATACCTATACCAATTTATAATCTCTTTTAAACCAATCAAGTCATGCATGTATTTTACACTATTTTTAAAGTTTTTCTATAAAGAAAAGATAAAAATGTGATAAAATTTCTTCATGAATAATCGATTAGCTGCTTCGAAAAATAATCCAAACCCGATTGGTTTTTTTGATTCCGGCATTGGCGGAATCAGTGTTTTAGCTGAGGCTATCAGACAAATGCCTGGGGAAAACTACATCTATTATGCCGACTCCCTCAACGCGCCCTACGGTGAAAAAAGCAAAGATGAGATTTTGCATTTAACAATTAATGCGGTTGAAACGCTTATCTGTGCCGGAGCCAAAGCAATAGTCATCGCCTGCAATACGGCCACAAGCGCCTCGATTCAGTTTTTGCGACAAAACTACGCTTTGCCTTTTATCGGCATGGAGCCTGCCCTTAAACCTGCTATCGAAAAAACCCCCAGCGGGGATATCCTGGTCATGGCCACACCGCTGACACTTCAAGAAGAAAAGTTTCGCACCTTGGCCTCGCGCTTTTGTCTTGCTGGCAATGTTGAAGTTCTACCTTGTCCAGGTTTAGCCCAAATCATCGAGGAGACCGAAGCTGATCTAGCCCAAACAGCAAACATTTTGGACGGAATCCTGGAGAATAGAAAAAAGCAACACTACGCAGCAGTTGTGCTTGGCTGCACGCACTACATATTTATCCAGGAATTAATCAGAAACACCTGCCAGGCGAATATTACCATCGACGGCAATATTGGAACTGTTCGACAACTACAGCACATGCTGGAATTGCACAAACTTACTCTTACCGAAAACTCGAAAATAGCCCCAACCTTGACCTTTATCTCCTCCTCCGGCGCTGCCGGTGAAGCGACCTGCCGAAGGATGCTAGACAAGCTGGTGGTCAAATCTGCTCCATAGCCCTCCATGAATTCTACTCTTAATTATAGACATTTCTATAAGCATGCTACGATAATTAGCAATATATTATGCCGGAATGGATTATTTTTGTCTCTCATCCTGGGGGACAGTTTTAGTATCTTTAATCTGTGGGGTCAGAGCGGCATCCAGACTTGCCCATCATTTTTGAAAATTACAAACGAGCGGGGCTACCATTGGCAGCCCCGCTCGATGGGCAATTAATTATTCGTGTGTTCGCTGAGTGTAACTCGTATGTAGCAGCTCATGAGAGGCATGTCCTAGCGGCTCACCTAAGAAGTCTTCGTAAAGCTTAATGATGTCAGGGTTTTCATGTGACTTCCTCATCGCTTTCCCCTCATCTTCGCGATAGATGGCCTGCATCCTCTTTTTCCGAACATCGTCGGTGGTAAGACGAGGCTGTCCGCCACCGCTGATACAGCCGCCAGGACACCCCATCACTTCGATGAAATGATAGGGACTCTTCCCGTCCCGAATCTCTTCAAGCAATATAGCTGCTCCTGCCAGCCCACTGGTGACAGCAACCTTCGCCGTGACGCCCTCGAGGAACGCATACTCGGGCTTGACGTCGGCAAAGGTTAAGTCCGCCGTTTTAATCCTGTCCAAGCCAACGATGGGCGTGACATGGAGCTGGTCAAAGGGAAGTTCTCGCCCCGTGATAAGCTCATACACTGTTCGAATCGCAGCCTCCATAACCCCGCCCGTTGTACCGAATATATCAGCAGCACCAGAAGAAAAGCCTAAAGGAGAGTCAAATTCACTTTCGCTTAGATTCACGAAGTCAATCCCGCCATCCTTAATCATTTTGGCAAGCTCCCGCGTTGTCAAAACTGCATCGACGTTCGCGCAGCCATCGTTTACCATTTCCGGCCGAATAATTTCATATTTCTTGGCCGTGCAGGGCATGACAGAGACAACAAAGAAATCCTTAGCATCCTTCCCGATTTTCTTGGCAAAGAAAGATTTCACCAAGGCACCCAGCATCATATGTGGCGACTTACAGCTAGACAAGTGCTCTAATTGATCGGGGAAATAATGCTCGGCAAACTTGATCCAACCGGGGCTACAGCTCGTTATCATCGGGATAGCAGGTGCCTTCCCTTCATAAGTTTCCCCTTTCAAGGCGGCTGCCAGGCGTTTAAGAAACTCGTTTCCCTCTTCGATGATCGTCAAATCCGCAGTAAAGTTAGTATCAAAAACGTAATCGAAACCCATTTCCCGGAGAGCCGTCGCCATCTTCCCAGTCACTAGCGTCCCGGGTTCATAACCAAATTCTTCACCAAGGGCAGCGCGAATCGCTGGAGCCGTCTGAACCACAACCACCTTGTCCGGGTCATTAATCGCCTTCCAGACAGATTCAGTGGCATCCTTTTCCTTCAATGCGTCGACGGGACAGACCGTAGTACACTGCCCGCAATTAGCGCAGCTGACCGTTCCTAGGAGCAACTCATTGCTAGGGCCGATTAAAGTACTGAAACCTCGTCCCTGCG
>CAZWXO010000031.1:5615-8611 GCA_964637885.1 uncultured bacterium | reverse complement strand
CGCCGCCAACACGCCTACCCCCTGCACATCATTGCACATCGTGATGCAACGACGACAGAGGACACACTTTGCACTATCCCTGATTACCGACGGGGAGGAATCGTCGATTATCGACGGTGAGCGGTCGCCCTCATAGCAGAAATCCTCCAAAGGAATAATCTCCCCTAATTTTTGCAATTCGCATTTTTGATTGCGATCACACTTCAAGCAATCCTTATTATGATCCGAGAGTATCAAATCATAGATAATCCGACGCGCGCGCCGAACTCGATCCGTATTGGTGTGAACCTTCATCCCCTCTTCCGCCTGGGTGATGCAGGACGCCATTAAAAATTTATATCCTTCAACCTCAACTACACATATACGACAGGAGCCATACTCATGCACACCTTCCAAGTAGCACAGGTGCGGAATTAAGATATTATTCTCCTTAGCCGCCTGCAGCAAGGTAGTCCCTTCAGTGACGCTGATAGGCTTATTGTTGATCGTAATATTGACCATCCTCACTTCACTCCTTTCAAGCCTTGCGATCGCAACGCAAGCAACGCATTGCTTCGGCAATCGCAGTGATCCGGTTAAAGCCTATCGCTACTTCATCAAAAGATTCACAACGTTTATCAATGGCGATATTCTCAATCTCAAAGCGTGGGTGTTCCTCGACATCTACATCCTCAGTCGGGAAAGGAATGTCGATGGGTGCGCCGGTATTGAGCTCGCCACTACCACCTAAATACTTGTCGATAGCCTTCGCCGCACGCTTTCCGTCCGCAATCGCTTTGATGCAGACATCGGAGCCGCGGGCAACATCGCCACCAGCAAAAACCCCGGGCATGCTTGTCATCTGCGTTTCTTCCTCGACAACGAAACTACCCATTTTGTTAATCATTACTTCATCTTTGCGAATAAAGGGGAAGTCCGAATACTGGCTTACTGCCGGAATAACCATATCCACGTTGAAAAGGAAATTGGTTTCTGGGCTCTCGACGGACTTTTTGCGGCCATCGTTTCCAAAGACACCCAATTTCATCCGAATCAGTTCCATGCCGGACACGTTGTGATTATCACCTTCCACAAACCGAACCGGAGCGCACATGGGATGGATAATGACCCCTTCCTCAATCGCCTCTTCCACTTCACGTTTATCGGCAGGCATATCTTCCTGGGTCCTGCGATAGAATACGTGCACTTCATCTGCTCCCATGCGGACAGCTGTGCGCGCCGCATCGATGGCAGTATTTCCTCCACCGATTACCGCAACAATCCCCTCGACCTTGATGGGCTGCCCCAGATTTACCTGACGCAAGAAATCGAGGCCATGGACGATGCCGTCCAACTCTTCGTTGGGAATACCGATCTGCCTAGAAAACTGAGTTCCCACGGCAACGTAAACCGAATCATGCTTTTCTTTGATCTCGTTAAAAGTAATGTCAACGCCCACCTCGATGTCCGTTAGGATATTGACACCGACATTCTTGATGGTATTTATTTCTTTATCCAAAATATTCTTTGGCATCCGATAAGGCGGCATCCCAAAACGAAGGATTCCTCCGGCAACGGGTTGCTGTTCGTAGACCGTCACATCGTAACCCAGCTTGCCCAAATAATAACCGCATGTAAGACCTGAAGGGCCGGCACCGATTATACCGACAGATTTACCGTTTTTAGGATAGACTAACTCGTAGTACGGTTCGTCTCTGTTGAAAACATAATCTGCGGCGTAGCGCTTTAAATCCCTGATCGCCATCGGGTCATCGAGCTGCGCTCTCCGGCACATCCCTTCGCAAGGATGTGTGCAGACACGGCCGCACACTGCGGGGAAAGGATTGTCCTGGCGAATCAGATTGTAGGCATCGACCATCCTGCCCGCCGCTACCAAAGCGACATAGCCCGGGACATTGACATTGGCAGGGCAAGCGTTGGCACACGGGGCGATAAACAAATCTCCGCATACCCCGGCCCGACATTTTTTCTTATAAATGTGCTCTTCGTATTCGTCACGGAAATACTTAATCGTAGAAAGGACTGGATTTGGCGCGGTTTGGCCTAAACCACACAAGGCGGAATCTTTAATCGTCTCGCCAAGCTCAATCAATTTCTCGATGTCGCCATCTTCACCTTTACCCTGAGTGATGCGCTCGAGAATTTCCAGCATCCGCTTGGTACCAAGGCGACATGCCACACATTTTCCGCAGGATTCCTCTTGGACAAACTCCATAAAATACCTTGCCGTATCAACCATACAGCTATCTTCGTCCATACAGACGAGTCCACCGGACCCAATGATTGCTCCCAATGCAACCAGAGAATCAAAATCGAGAGGTGTATTTAAAAATTCAGCTGTGAGACAGCCGCCTGAGGGACCACCCGTCTGAGCAACTTTAAAATGTTTCCCTTTCGGAATGCCGCCACCGAGATCAAAAAGCACTTCTCCCAAGGTGGTCCCCATCGGGACTTCAAGCAAGCCAGGGTTATTAATTTTGCCAGCTAAGGCGAAAATTTTAGTCCCTGTGTTATTTTCACTACCCACGGAAGCGTAATTCTCAGCACCCTTGAGGAGAATCAGTGGCACATTGGCTAAAGTCTCGACGTTGTTGATAATTGTCGGTTTGCCAAACAAACCAGCTTGGACGGGATAAGGCGGTTTTTGCCGCGGCTCACCTCTTCGCCCCTCGACCGAAGCCATCAACGCCGTTTCCTCGCCACAGACAAAGGCCCCTGCTCCCATGACTATTTCAAGATCGGAGGAGAAGCTGCTCCCCAGTATGTTGGCACCCAGGAGTCCAAGTTCCTTTGCGTCGGCCATGGCCTTGCGAAGGCGTTCCACTGCCAGTGGGTATTCGGCCCGCACATAGATGAAGCCATGGTTGGCGTTCATGGCATAGGCTCCAAGGGTCATGCCTTCTATGAGGGCATGGGGATCACTCTCTATCTCGTTGCGGTTCATGTAGGCGCCGGGGTCGCCTTCGTCGGCATTGCAGACCACCCACTTGTCCGGC
>CAZWXO010000031.1:3080-5605 GCA_964637885.1 uncultured bacterium | reverse complement strand
GCCGCGGCTCACCTCTCCGCCCCTCGACCGAAGCCATCAACGCCGTTTCCTCACCACAGACAAAGGCGCCTGCTCCAATGCGGATCTCAAGATCAAATGAGAAGTCCGATCCAAAAATGTTTTCACCGAGCAAACCCCGGTCACGAGCCTGAGCAATCGCATCCTTCAAGCGTTCAATAGCAATCGGATATTCAGCGCGGACATAAACATAGCCTTTGGCGGCTCCAATAGCGTAGCCCGCTATTAGCATGCCTTCGATTACCCGATGAGGGTCACCTTCAAGCATGCTGCGGTCCATAAAAGCGCCTGGATCCCCTTCATCAGCGTTACAAATTACGTATTTAATGTCGCCTGGAGCCTTGCGGGCCATCCCCCATTTCATCGCTGCCGGAAACCCTCCGCCTCCCCGACCACGTAGGCCGGCTTTACGCACTTCATCGATTACTCCGTCCGGTGTCTTTTTTGCTAGAGCGTCAGCCAAGCCATAATAGCCGTCGTTGGCAATATATCCATCAAGGTCGGCGAATCCTATTTTTCCGCAAGTATTAAGGACATCCTTCTTTTGCAATTTGAAAAAAGGAATATCTTTATACAAGGGAATGATTTTATCATCTTGCTTAAAGCAAAAATCTTCGACGATTTTACCCTGCTTGAAATGCTCAGCAACCACACGCCGCATGTCCTGGGCCTCGAGTTCGCAGTAGAAAACTCCCTCAGGTTCAACAATTAAAATCGGACCCCGGGCGCAAAAACCCATGCAACCCGTGAAAACAACTTTGACATCTTTTTCGAGACCTTGCTTGGCCACTTCCTCCAGCAAGGCTGCTTTAACCTTGTCAGAACCAGACGAAATACAACTCCCGCCGTAACACATGTAGGCAATATATTTGTAACGTTTTTCATCCCCTCGATAAGCAAGCTTAATCGCTTCTAAATCATTCAATGATTTAATTTGCTCTGCCATGGTCGATGTTCACCTCCTATTCATATTTCGCAAGTATCTTTTGAATTTTTTGCGGGCTAAGTCGTTGATGAACGTCGTCGTTGATCATTATCGAAGGAGCCAATCCACATGCGCCGATGCATCGCATCACCTCTAATGTGAATTTTTGGTCTTCAGTCGTTTCGCCAACGTCGATCCCTAGTTCCTCCCGCAATTTTTCAATGATTTTTTTACCACCACGGACATAACAAGCAGTTCCAAGGCAAACCCGGATGACATATTTTCCGCGGGGCTTGGTAGAAAAAAATGAATAAAAGGTTACTACGCCACCAATCTTGGCCAATGGCAAATCCATTTCCGTCGCGATGAATCTTTGCACTTCCAAGGGCAGAAAACCGAAAATTACCTGGGCCATGTGCAAAATTTGGATCAAATTATTTTCCTGTTTGTGATAGTCATTGATGACTTGGCGCAACATCTCGTATTGTTGCTCCGTGGACATTTCTTCACAGCATGCCTTTTCGTCGATAGTTACGGACATTAGTACCCCTCCTCGCATATGGGTCTTAAAGAATGTTTCTCCCCTAAGTCATAGAACCCGGTATCTAAGCGAAGTCCGTTTTTACCCACCTCCTTTAATAAAATGGAATGAGCTATCAATCTAAGTGCGCCAAGAAAAGTTGAAATTACAAATACTACAGCCAACAATATTTTTCATCTAAACGTTCACTACATGAAACGATTCAACACTTGTACAACAATCTCCTGCAAAAACTAAGATTTTTTTATCCAGGCGGGATCCTTCACGGCATTTGCCTCATACTCGACCTGTGATTGGACTAGAGCATCAAAACATGCAGTCTTTTCCGGGCTGGAAATTAACATCGCGTAGTCAGTTTCCACCGGGTCTTCAGCGGCTTTAATCGCCAATACTGTTGTCTTTGCCCCCGTCACCATCCGGGGATGTATTTTTACAACTCTAGCCTTCGTGCGCAAAATACTTCGAGCCGCACGCGCGATTAATTCACCATCCGTATGGGGCGTCTCCAGGACAACCACCTCGTAATCAGGGACAGTTCGCCGACGGCGATAAGTAACAATCTTGCCGTCGCTATTTAAAACGTGCCCTGTCTCGCCGTAAGGAAAGCTGTCCCCCATCGGCAAGCCCCCGACTAAAGTTTCAAAATAGCCATCGCCAAGGGGTGAAGGGACCATCATTAAATCCTCCCGCACCGGGACACCATTAACTGAAAGCCAACCGAATTCCTGGCAACCGTATACGTCGTATACCTTTGCCCCTAAAACCTGTTCCGCAATTTGGGGCAATTCCAAATCCATCGGAGCTCCCGCAACCATAATCGAGGAAACTTTTGGCAAATCGGCGTCGATTCCTAAACGACAGGCATCTTCAAGTGCTGCCCGGATAAAGGAAGCCTCCCCCATCACAACCTGAGGCCGTTTTTCGTACAAAGCGAGCAGAAAAGCGTCCCGACTCGAGCGAAAAAGAAAAGACCAGCTTAGCTCAGCTTCACGAAGAACCTTAGCCGAAAAAACGTTAACGAGCGGCGGGTAGCAGAAAAGA
>CAZWXO010000031.1:0-3070 GCA_964637885.1 uncultured bacterium | reverse complement strand
CGCTGGACCCCACACATCGACAATACATTGTGGGCAGCTTTTTCCTTGAGGGGCAACTCTCCATGAGTGATTCCGACGATGTTTTGGAAGGCAGATGACCCCGTCGTAAAGGTGAGGCCTGCCAAATTTAAGGGGACATGGACCTCTTCGATCACATGTGCGGCAGTTGGACCGGCGATCCCTTTATCCGCCAGACACCGGCGCGGCATTTCTGCAAAAGATGGCGCGGTACCAAATTCTTCAACGGTATACTTGAGATCACTAAAAAATTCTTTCATCCTTCGTCTCCCTGATTAATCTGAATGGGCAGAAAAAAGCGAGCACCAACAAGGTACTCGCTAAAATCAATTTATTCCAAGTTTTTCTAATGCAGCCACGTTCTCATCCCGCATTTTGTCGATGACTTCCCGCATTTTTCCTCGTCCACCGCGCTCGATACCCAGCATCATCCTGCCGTATGGTCCTAGACGGTCCCAATGACCAGCGAGTTGGCGCTGTCGCACTTCCACAAAGCCTTTAGTGACAGCTTCCCTCATCTTATTTTCATCATCAACCAGTTCTTCGATTCCACCTAAGTTATACACAAATTCCGCTCCAGATGCAAAAACTGGATTGGAAGAGGCCAATTCCTGCAGTCGCTCGAGGGGAATTTTCGTAATTCGAGCGATGGAAGTGACCGGCATAACATGCACCATAGTATTATATTCCTTTGTCAAAGAAATCAACATATCTGCCTGTAACCCATGACAGAGAAAGGCGCCACTGATGGCTCGACCGATGACCATGGCCACAGATGGATGCCCAAGCTTACGCGCCTCAGCCAGGGCCAGCTGATACGATGCCGTCGCCTTATTCATCCCCACAATCTCTTCAACCTTGCCTGGTCCATTACCCGGGGTATCGACGATCAGCAATATCTGCCGCTTCTCGGCCGCTGGTTTATCCCGATCTGCTTCAATGGTCATATAGACAGCCTCAGCCATTTTATATGCTTCTTCCATGCCGATGACACCGCTATATACTACACGAAACCGCGGATTAAAAGCGGCGGCATCGATGCTCAAAATCGTCGTCTCGGCACCCCCGACAATTGCTGTTCCGACAACGGCAGGAGGCCCGAGCTCATGTTGGCGGCAACAAGCTCCAATATGGTTTTAACGAAGACTCCCCGGGTCAGCAATCATTTCAATTGCTTTTCTTCCCTTACCTACTAAAGTCATATGCTCTCCTCCCTACAACGGCCGGCGGTGAACCGTCGTCAAAAATTCTTCAAGGGGCATTACTGGAATCCCTTCAGGATTAGCATTGCCGTAACTTCTCCATAAGTCTATCGAATCTTTGATTCCATCGGCTGCTGCCTTGCGCACTATCTCAAGCTGAGCTTTGACCGAAGCGAGGTCACCTATACGTCGCAATTTAAAAGTGTTGCTGGCAGGTCCTGCTAATAAACGACTAATCTCGTCATAAAAATCGCCAATCGTATCCGCCACTAAAAAATCACAATCACGCATGATATATTTGTGTTTTCCGCCTGTTGTCCGCCAAACCAAAGCCCGATCCGAGGCGTCAAATTCATCGCGTCCCATTTCTTGCTCGATAACTTCGGGCCCAGTTAGTCCGATTCGGCCTTGCTCATTCATGATAATCGCATCAGTCGAAACCGAGACAAAGCCCATTCCCCCAAAACAGCCGATCTTGCCACCAATAACTGCAATAACCGGCACCTTATCCCGGGCATCTTGCAAAGCATCCATCACTTCGGCATGGGCAAGCAAGCCCGCGTTGGATTCGTGCAATCTGACGCCACCTGTATCGAAGCTGATTACCACTGCCGGACCCTTAAATTTTAAGTCTTCAGGGGACAATGTTTTAGCCATTCGATGATAAGTCTCCACCGCTAAAAGGATTGCCATCACCATTTTTGTGCCATTAACCTCACCGATAGAACCACCGATGAAGCCGCCCTCCATGGAGACGACATAGACCGGACGTGAGCCAATCTTCCCTAGCGCTGTAACCATCCCGTCGTCGAACTCTACGACTTCTCCCAGCAGAGGTAGGTGTGGGCTGGTCATTTTCTTGTCTGGTCCTAGTAACTCGATAAAAGTGTCCTGGTCAAGCAGCCCCGCTGCCCGTTCCCGGGCAGTCGCGGTGTAAAAGCTCTTTTCGGCCAAATCCGGCCAATTAAAAAAATCGCTCATGCGGTTCCTCCTGTCTCCAGGCCGCCACCTGCAGCAATCACCTGCTCTAGTCTCTTAATAACGACAGCCGGAGTAGCTGCATTGTCATTAATCTCAAAGAGCATTCCCCCCAAATTATGTCGCTGGGCAAACCGGGTCAAAACCGCTTGCCAAACACCATCATAGCCAATCACTTTCGTTTTAACGTCGAATAGCACATCGGCAGATTGGGGATCGTTGGTTAACAATATTTCTAAATCTCCTGAACCGACAACACCGGCATGAGCCCACTCCTGCTGAATCTTTTTAAATGCGCCGCTGGTCGGCGTAAACGAAAACTTTAATTCATTTACTGCCATTGCAGCATCCCCTTTCCACTACCAATTTCGGAAACGGCGTGGCGGATCATATAAGCCTTTCGACCAATCCACCAAATCACGAACACTTTTTGCCGCTAATAATTCTTTATTGGCCCGTCCCCTGTCAATCCCTAAATCTTCTGGGGTTTGGACGATTCCCCGATTACGCATTTCCTGAGTAACCGCCGGATCTGCACTTAAGCCAACCGGGGTATACCCGGCAATCGCTTTAATCGCTGCCGTTTTTTCAGCTATTGAGCGGCACATATGGAGATAGGCGATGCCTTCTTCTGTAACGATGTGAGTAATCGAATCACTGTAAACCATGACGGGAGGAATATCGAAGCCGCAGTTCTCTGACAAATCCCATGCGTTCAGCTTCTCGACAAAAGTCGGCTCCATCCCTTCCCCAAAAGTCTCGACGCACTGAACAACCAGTTTTTTACCCCGAGGCATCGGGCCGATTAAGGCCTCTTGGTAACCGTATTCCTCACCAGCCTTAAGCCACGCAGCAGTCGGATGCCGTCGCCC
>CAZWXO010000030.1:0-21818 GCA_964637885.1 uncultured bacterium | reverse complement strand
GGTAACGGGCAACTTCCTTCTTAGGTTATAAGCCAAAAGGGGACATAGGCTATTTCTTCTTCAACGGCTAATTTGTCTTTTGTAATCACCAAGCCACTTGGGCAATTGAAGTGCTCTTTAAAACTATTGACCCCGGATACATCTCTTTTTTTGATTTCTCCCCGATATTTAACCTCGATCGGCAGTAACTCGAGCTTTTGATCTAGAACGATATCGACCTCGGCCTTGTCCTCGCGCCAATAAAAAATCTGTTGGCCATTTGCCTCGGCAAACAATCTAGCCTGCTGCGCGCAGCTATTTTCGACCAGCATCCCCTCGTTGTCAGGAGTTAGGTCGTTTAGGTGACGCAGGGCATTACATAATCCGTTGTCTAAAATATAGAGCTTCTTGTTTTTACGAATGACCTTGCCGGCGTTGCTTGAATAATTTTCAGCGACCGTGACCAGCATCGCGCTGGCAAGGTAGCTGATATAGCTGGCTGCGGTAGTTCCGTCAATTCCCAGGCTCTGGCCAAGGCTGGCATACGAAAATGCCTGTCCGTTATGCCCGGCTATCACGTATAGCAATTTCTCTAAAACGTCAGGGTGTTTTACATTAAAAAAATTAACGATGTCCCGATAAAGACCCCGGGCAATAATGTCTTCCGTTAGCCGTTTTTGCCACCGGGCCAGGCTTCTAGTTTCAAAATATTCCGGATACCCCCCTGCCAACAAGTATTCCTGTATTATCCCCTGGACTGCCGGTCGATAAAAATCGAGCTGTGCCTTTTTATTCATCAGCTCCTTGGCGTAAGCGCAGGGGGAAGAAAACACACTTTGACACGGCAAAAGCTGATAAAACTCATTTAAACCGACATCTTTTTTATAGGCCTGAAAAAATTCGATGAATTGCCTGGCCCCCAAAGGCAATACGTATAAATTCTCGATTCGACCCAATAATGATTCCGCCGACTCATAAAAGAGATGGGAAGAGGAAGACCCGCTAATAACAAATTTTATTTTCAACTTTTGGTCGTAGTAATGCTTCAGCCATTTCTGCCAACCGGCCATGTGATGAATCTCGTCGATAAAGATATACACTGGATCTAAAAGCTCTTGCCAGGGTTCGTGCAAAATATCCGCAGCGAAACTGTCAAATAAATTGCCAAAATTACCAGCATCGTCGAGCAAAGTAGGGTTGTCTCCGCTCAGATGCAAGATTCGTTGTGGCGATACGCCTGTTGCCAGCAAGTGATCAATCGCCTGCAGCAGCAGGGTAGATTTGCCCACGCGGCGCGGCCCGATAACAGCTGTTATCCGCCGCTCCGGGAGCAGCGTCATCAATGGTGCCAGCTCACTCCGTGGGTGAGGGCTGAGCAGGGCCTGATCAACCTTCCCTGTCCGCCACCACGTATTGGTCAAGTACAATGAGCTAAGAGTTTCCATGCTTTTCACCACCCTCGCCCTCAGTATAGCATTTTAGCAAATTAATTCAATAAATTTATCTAATTATACTAAGTGCATTCAACAAAAATATAAAATTAGTAGCGTCAGCCGGCCCGAAAGTCTGCCTCGCCGTGAAGTTGCCGCACTTTAATCCAAACGCTCTTCCCCGAGCGCAAGCTTATCTCCAACTGGCCGCCCTTCGATAACACAAATTTAACAAAAAAATAATTAGTCGATAAAGTGCGCCAGCTATACTAAACGCAAACCGCCTCGTCCACTGTTAGCAAAAACCTGCATAAATTGCGATTATAGCAACAGATAAAGGAAGGGGTATGTGAGGAAACAGCGTTATGCTATAGCCGGCGCGTTTGCTGTGCATGAAAATATGGCTGATTGCCAGCGCCGGCAGCTTGCTGTGCGTTAGGGCTTCTAATCTTAGTACGGGGCTGCTGATACGATAGATCAGGCCTGATGGAAAGGTGACAATCAATGTTATTTACCAAGGATACCAACGCCCCCAATTACCTCATCCAAGGGGATAAAATCGAGGGCCTGCTTACGGAAATAATGCTCAAGGACAAAATCGGCTTGATATACTTTGATATCCAAGCCTTTGGGGAAGTCGAAAAAATATATGGCTACGAGGCCTGCCAAGGGATTCTCTTTCATTTTAGGACAACGGTTGCCACCTTGCGCCTGAACACGAAAGATATAAAAGTTGTTGGATGGCAAGACCTCGGCGGAGACGACGCCATCTTGATTGTCGCCATGGACGGCAAGGCGTCGTATCTTGATCTGTGCAATTTATCCAGCAAACTCCATGTGCTGGCACTGAGCACCCTAGGCGGCCTCCTCAACAAGGAAAGCCTGCCTCAGGTTCAGCTCCATGTCGGGTATGCTTTCCTAGAGCCGCCGGTTAAACGAAAGATGGAAAGTGTCCTCTATTCGGCCATTAAAGAAGCCCTGGAGCTGGCCAAGAGTCCGCTGAATATTGACCAGCGCCGCCAGATCGAGGACCTGAAAGTCATCATCGAAGAGCAAAACCTCTCGACAGTGTATCAACCAATTATCTCGACCCGCAATGGCGAGATTCTGGGGTACGAGGCCCTCAGCCGCGGGCCGGTCAACTCTTCGTTGCACCTACCCGCAATCCTCTTCCCTCTGGCGGAGAGGGCCGGCCTGCTCTACCAGCTGGAAAAAACCACCCGTCAGCTCGCTATCCAGCGATTCGCCGAACACCAGCTACCCTGTAAGCTCTTTCTCAATCTTTCGTCCAAGGTCATCGAATCCCCTGATTTCAGCGGCGGCATCACCAAATCGATCCTCGACGAGTACGGGATTCATCCCCACAGCATTGTCTGGGAGATTACCGAGCGCAATGCGATCAACGACTTTGACAATTTCCGCAAGGCCTTGGAACACTACCGCAACCAAGGCTATCTGATCGCCATCGACGATGCCGGAGCAGGCTATTCCAGCTTGCAAACGATCGCCGAGATTCATCCCGACTTTATTAAAATGGATATGTCTTTAGTTAGCGGCGTTGCCCATTCTCCCGTCAAGCGGGCCTTATTGGAAACTTTTGTCACCTTTGCCGCAAAAATAAATGCGACGCTAATCGCCGAAGGGATCGAAGAGGAAGAAGACCTGACAACCCTGATCGATATCGGCTTTCCTTTTGTCCAGGGCTATTTCATCGCCCGTCCCGAAAATCCGCCCCCGCAAGCGACCCCGGAGCTACAAAACGCTTTAAAAAACTACAGTCGCTACGACCATGAATTCGAAGTGAATGTCATCAAAGCCCGCACCCTGATGCAAAAAACTCTTTCCTATCCCGTCAAAACCAAAGCCAAGGAAGTGTTTGCCTATTTTAATTCCAACTCCGAGGCAACAGCGGTAGTCATCCTGCAGGGGCTGCAGCCCGTCGGTCTCGTGATGCGGGAGCGTCTTTACCGTCACATCGCCACCACCCAGTACGGTTTTTCCCTCTATGCCGACAAACCGATCGATGGCTTGATGGACGCCTGCCCACTAACTGTGGATGCCGAGGCCCATTTGAGCAATTTAGCGGAATTCTGTCGCAACCGAGCCGGGTCCCGAATGTATGACGACCTGATTGTCACTGAAAACGGACTTTATACCGGGACAATTCCTGTCCGCAAAATATTCGATGCCCTGGCCAACTTGCAAATCGAAATCGCCCGAGTCACCAACCCAATGACCAATCTCCCGGGTGGCCCGATTATTCAGGAGCAGATGCGCCTCGTCATTGAAAAGAAAAAGCCTTTTGCCGCGGTCTATGTTGACCTGGATAATTTCAAGCCCCTGAACGATCATTACGGGTTTGAACGGGGTGACAAGGTCATCCAAATGACGGCCCGCATCATCTGCAAAGCCGTCAACGAGGACCAAAAAAGCAAGGGAGATTTCATTGGACATATCGGGGGAGATGATTTCGTCTTTATCACCCAACCCGAGGC
This sequence comes from uncultured bacterium, assembly GCA_964637885.1. Taxonomy (GTDB): domain Bacteria; phylum Bacillota; class CAZWXO01; order CAZWXO01; family CAZWXO01; genus CAZWXO01. The sequence goes on along the minus strand of CAZWXO010000030.1, from coordinate 17,914 downwards.
GGTTGAGCAAACCTGTCAAAAAATCATTGCGGATTTTGACCGGGAAATCATTAACTATTACAGTGACGAGGATATCAAGGCCGGTGGCATTTGGGCGAAAAACCGGGATGGAATCGAGCAATTTTTTCCTTTTTGCTCCGTCTCTTTAGCCATCGTCGACAACGTCACCCTCCGCTTCACCAACTATTTGCAAGTTAGCGAGCTTTTAGCCGAACTCAAGCACTATGCCAAGACGATTCCCGGCTCGACCTTTGTCCGTAACCGCCGCAACCTAAAAAGTGCTGTCATCTAAGGAAATGTGTACATCCCTTTTAAGTTGTACCTGCGGAAGTATAAAATCCTAGCTGCCTTGATATTAGAGCAAAACCACATTTTTGTAAACAGATGCCGCTGCTGCCACAGCCCCTCCAAGGCTTACAGTGCCTGTCAGCGGCGAGCAGGGCTCAAGGCCATGATTTTTCAAGGTGGCGTCCATGTTGTCCCGAAAAATCCGGCTTCCACTATATAAGCTGCCCTCCACCAAAACCCGGGGAGAGCTAATGACGCCTAAATCCATTCGAGCCAAGGCCACCAGGGGCAAGGCCGCCATAACACCGGCGCGACCGAGGATATCCTCTGCCAGCGTCTGTAGCGCCGGGCCCTGCTCCGCCAAGAATGCCTGCAAAAAGTGCATATCCATGCCCTCATCTTGTGGGGCAAGGCTTGCGAGCGCTGCCTCCCAATCTGCCTCCCCCGCCCCGGGATCACCGATGCTTCCCACCAGAGCCGCGGCTATGCTATAAGGTCGCTGCAGCCACGCAGCCACAGCGGTCTCGGTCTTCGCCGCCAACAGTTCCTGGGCCTCTCGGCGACAACTCTCACCTAGGTAGGCTCCTCCCACCATTTTTTCGTATAGCTGCTCCCCTGGCGCCCGGCTTTCCTGATCTAGCCTTAGATCGGCGGGTGTCTGCCAGCCTTGGGGCAGATGGTTAAAAGCTCCGACCTCTAAATTATAGGCCAGGAGGGGAGCTGCCTGGCTGCCAGTCGTCGCGGCAGGATTGACTGCAAGGAAAGCAGCGGCATTGTAGCCCGTCCCGGCAACAGCCCCGATCCGGCACCCGGGGTAAGAGTAACTGCCCGCCATCAAAACCGCCACCGTGTCGTTGAGAACGACGACCGGGTCGACTCCGGTGATATGCCCCCGCTCCAAGGCTGCCCTTAGGAGTTGCTGGACATCCTCCCCGACAACACCCTGAACCTTTAGCTCCTTGGTCCACTGTAGCAAGCGGGCTGAGTTGAGACCATCCTGTTGTACGGGATAAGAAAAAACATGGGCTAAAGGAAAGCTGGCCTTAGCTGCGGTGGCAGGCTGCTGCATCCCTAGCCGAATCGTTTCAACAATAAAATCGAAGAGATCGGTGGCAACGGAGGCGGGATGAAAAAAGTCGGTCCGGCTATCCCGCAGCGACCGCTTCATGGTACTGACTACGCGATATCTCCTGCCGGCACTCAGCTCGACAATCTCGGCGCGCAGGTTGGTTCCCCCAAAATCCAGCACCAGATAGGACCCCGGGCAAAGGTCTCCTGGCTCAGCTAAATAAGCTGGCGTGGCCTCGCCGCTAGCGATCTTTCCCCGTAGCCAGCCCTCGAGTTTTTGCAGCAACGCCTCTTGCTGTGATTCGGTCGGAATCATTTCCCGGAACACGTTTCCCACGCCCTTTCTTTTGCTTTGCCAAAGCTTCGAAAAACAAAATTGTCCCTCGTGGTGGCTTTTCGGAATTATTAATGCTATCTTATCATTATGTTTAACAACTGCGCATAAAAAACGCTAAAAAATGCGCATCGATTATATAAAAGCGAGGCGGTCCCCGATGCAAATGAAAATTACGGGAAAAAAGACGATTTTCCAGCGTCAATTGAAAAATGCCGCTCTATATTTGCTGATCTTCATCCTCGCCTGGTTCATTTCCTCGCGCTTTGCCGCAACAACTTACTATATTCACGATATCGGGATCAATCTCGATACTGCCCCGGCCTGGCAAGGGGCGAGTATTATTTCCCTACCCCCCTTAGGCGACATCATTGCATCGACCCACCAAGCCCCTTTGGCGTTGCAATTGACGCTGATGCGCGTCAATGAAGGTATCTTTAAAACAATGCAGGAGGAAGACCCGATGAAAGATCCGGAAAAGACCATCGCCCTACTTTCTAGCAACATTGCCGAGGCTGTCAGCAACTATTTCTTGAAACTTTTTGCTGGAATTATTTGCATCTCGGCAGCATTGGGGTGGCTAATTTTTTCGCCGCGACGGGCCCGCCAGGCTATTATCAGCGCTGCCATTTCCACTGCGCTGGTTTTGAGCATCTTTGGAGTGACGCTGATGACTTACAACCCTGACGCTTTCGCCAGTGCCCGCTTTGACGGGCTTATCAGTGAAGGTGCTTCGATTTTTAATGCTGTCAACAACGCCCTGGGAGGCCAAGGGACCATTGCCAGTAAAACTTACAATTTATGGGGAAACCTCAAGGGACTCGCCCAAGAAATCAGTGGTTCGGCAGCGGGCACCGCTACTGAAGAAAAAGAAATCGTCTACAAGGTTTTAGTAGTCAGCGACTACCATTCCAACCCGATGGGGGTCAACTTTGTCATTGACCTGGCCAAGGAAATCAAGCCTTCTTTCATCGTCGATTGCGGCGATATCAATGATTTAGGCAGCAACATCGAAACGATGTCTGTCGCAAATCTAAAAAAAATTAAAATCCCTTACGTTTATATTCCCGGCAATCACGACGGCAAAGCCACCGCTGATTTCGTTAAATCCATGCCTCACGGTATTGTCCTAACCAATGGGATTGTTGAGGTCGAAGGCTTCCGCATTGCCGGATTTGCCGATCCGTACTACGCCAAGAAAGAGATTGATAACCCGACCAAAGCCGGCCGTCATGATTTAGCGAAGAATGAAGGGTTGCGCATCAGTTCCTGGCTGGAAGAAAAAGGCCCTGTCGATATCATCGTCACCCACCGAGAATCCATCGCCAAGCTGATTACCACCGGGGGTGGTGTAATATTTACCGGACATACCCACAAGGTCAACATCTTTAAAAATCCTGCCGGAATCTGGGTTGTCAACGACGGCACCACCGGAGCCGGAGGCGTTCGCGGCCTCGCCTCCGACAATCCGCCTCCTTACAGCGCGGCAATTGTTTATTTTGATATGGACAAGAAGGCCATTGCCACCGATATTATTAGCTTTTCCCCCCAATCTGTCGCTCAGGGAGTCGACGACTCGGGTCTGCCTTCGGGGCCGAGTAGAGTGCAGATGACTCGCCTTTCCTTGATTGAAAACTCAGATTCCGACCCCGCCGCAGATTGAGTTTGGCGGGTCATATATCGTTAAACTGCCTTTTGTTCTTATATCTACAAAAAAAATTTAAGGAGATTGCCATGAAACGCTGGAAAACAATGTTCGTTTCAATCTTGACAACAGGAATCCTTAGCACAATTATGTTTGCTCCGGCGGGGCTACTGCCCCCGACCGAGGCTTCCGGATTGAAGGTTGTCAGTTCTCTGAGCCAGCTGATTACTGTCGGGGAAACGACACAACTAAATGCCTTTCTCAGTGAGGATCCTGACGTAAAAGTTGAGGCAAGATTCTTTTCGGACAATACGGCAATTGCCGGCGGCCTCACTCCCAACCATCCGTTTTTGACCGCCGTCGCCCCAGGCAAAGTAACTGTGACCGCCCAGTATAGCGACCCTGTCAGCAAAAACTATTACACAGGAACGCTAACTATCAACGTCCTGCCTGCCCCAGCCCAAAGCAAGGGGCGAATATTTTTTATTCCCGCTGCAGGCAGTTGCGAGCAAGGCGAGACCGTCAGCTTTACTGCCCGCTATATCGACCCGTTGACCGGGGCAAACACCGACATCACTTCCCGCGCCGCTTGGACCAGCTCCGACTCCAAGATGGCCAGCCTGACAAAGCCTGGGCAATTTGCGGCTAAACTGCCAGGGGAAATTGTGCTCAGCGCGACCCATCTAGGAGTCAGTGCCAGCACGACTCTAACTGTCAACAGCCCGCCCAATGGACCCTTCATCCGCGTTGTCCCGGAAAATGTCCACGCCGGAATCGGTGATACGGTGCAATTTCGCGTCATGTATTACCCCGACTGGGCTGCTAACCCTGACGATGTCACCAAGGAATCCAACTGGGTCATCGGCAAGCCCTTGGCTATCACCGACGGCAAGGGCTCCTATACAGCCGCTACTGTCGGAGAGACGTTCATCACCGCCGCTTACACCAATCAGCGACGAACGATTCTCTGGGACCGCGTCCCGTATCAGGTCAGCTATGTCGCGCCCTTACCTGAGGCGACGGAGCCGACTCGCCCTGAATTTTCGACCTTTACCGTCAATTCCCGAGACTATCACATCGACTATAAAGCCTTCCAGGCACCGGTCGCTTCCTATCTTCTGGAGGGCAGAGCCTACCTGCCACAAAGAGCCTTAGCCGAGGCGATGGGTGTCGACGTCGTCTGGAACTCAGCGGCGCAAAGTGCCACCTTTACCGATCCGACTACCGGGAGCACCGTCGTCATGCGTAAAGGCAGTTCGTCGTATACCCTAAACGGCATCAAATTGCAGATGGACGCCCTGCCCCGTATCGTTGACGAGAGCCTGACCTGCCCAGCCCGTTTTCTGGCCGACGCCTTTGGCTACCGAATTAATTTCAATCGTCCCAATAATTTAGTGATCATCTATCGCTAAAAAAGGTAGCCTCGCAAACACAAAAATCCCTGCAGAAGATATTTCTTGCCGCAGGGATTTTATTTTTTTCAAGAAAAGCGAACATCTTTAATCGCGATGCTTAAAAGTCAAATTATTTTTGCGTCTTGGCCAGCACTCTTTCAATAGCAGCCAAGACCCGGTCCGGCTGAAACGGCTTGACAATAAAATCCTTCGCTCCGCTGATAATCGCCTGCTCGACAAAGCTTTGCTGCCCCATCGCCGAACACATCACCACCGGGCAGGTGATTCCCTCTTCTTTCATCTTCGCTAAAGCCTGCAATCCGTCGACCTCCGGCATCGTGATATCCAGCGTCACCAAATCCGGATTATTTGCTTTTATCGCATGGATCGCCTCCCGGCCATTTCCGGCTTCGGCAACGACCTCGTGACCGCCCTTAACCAAGATGTCCTTTAGAACCATTCGCATAAAAGCGGCATCGTCCACAATCAGTATCTTTGCCATCTCTGCCTTCACTCCTTAATTGCAATTATCACTTCAAGCTCTGCTTCCCCGAGCTTGAATCCGACTGCCAGATTAATCATCCCAGTATTAGAGATCTGGGCTCCCTTTCCTTCAATCAGCATCGGCGGAGAAATGTTCAGTCCATCAAGATCGATATTGGCGATGGCCCGCCCACAAATCATATTCCCCATCTCGTTAATTGCCGACTTGCACATTTCATCAAACTCCGGTAAATTCATTTCCATCCCAGCCATCGTTGCAATCATTTTGTTGGCTAAAAGAATCGCTAATTGTTGTTCCAAAGATACGATTACTTGTCCACTAAGTTCACCGGTAAGGCCTAAAACAACGGTTACATCATGGGTAGGATAAGGAATTTGTTTCTGCGTCATATAAACGCGCTCCATCTCCACCCCGGAAGTCTCTTTGATCACATCGTGGGTTGCCTCTAAAAATGGATTTACATACTGAACATTCATCGTCATAGCCTAACCCCCCTGCCAAAATAAAACGCCTGCTGACTCATTGCGCAACCCCGCAAAATCACACCTAAAAATTAACCATTCATTTTGCAGTGAACCCTTTCTCATGGTCTAAATTCTATCACATAACCAATGGTTTGTGATAAATTATATGATGATCAATTATGCTGCGATTTATCGATTTTAACCTTTTCTTCAACAGAGATCTTTAAAACACAACCACCAAAAGTTAATCCTTGTCGAGACAAAAAATTCGCCCTCAGTTACCGATAAATTCGCCTGATTTACACGAAAGGCTGGATATTTAGCAAGGGTCATGATACAATCGGCCATGGACAAAGAAATAGCGACGGCAAGAGAGCCACATCTACAAATTGATTGATTTGCGGAGTGGCTTTGTGTGTTTGTCAGGATATAACTAAACTGCTAAACTGTAAAATCGTTTCACCTCTGTACAGATGTACAGAGAGACAGAGATTCCGCAAGAATGAATTGGGGGGGTAGTCAAATGTTCTTTTCTTTTCTTCGGCAAAACGCTTTGGTTATCGTTATCTGGATTATCCTAACAATTGTCATCACCTTTTACAGCAAGTCCTTGGTCGGAACGGTGATTGTCTTCTCCGCGGCTGCAGTGGCTCTCAGCCTGTCGCTTTACTCAGCGGCAAGACTAAGGCAAAACACGGCTGTTTTGCTGGAATATTTAAAACGCGGCGCTTTGGGCGATTATATGGTAATGGAAAAAGCCATCCGCCTCGGAAACCAATTTGCCGAAACTACTGCCGCCGCCATCAAAGCCGGGCGTCAGAGTCGCCAGGAAACCCTGGCATTGCATAAGAAAATCCTCGAAGAAAACCCCGAGTTTGTGGGGATTTCGGTTCTTTTTGAGCCCAATGCCTTTGACGCTAGCGACAGCAACTACCGCGGTGTTGATTGGTATGACCCGACTGGGCGCTTTGTCCCTTACTATTACCGCAGTGATGAAGGCTTTGCCCTCGAAAATTTAGTTGCCTGCGACAACGAAGATTACTATACGATTCCAAGAAAAGAAAAGCGTATCTGCATTATCGATCCCTACGACTTTGAAACGGCAGGGCTACATGTCCTGATGACCACTATCGCCGTGCCAATCGTCAGTGGTGGAAAATTCCTAGGCATGATGGGTATCGATATTGAGCTCAAAGATGTCAAAGAAATATACAGCGATGTTGTCCTCTATAAGAACCGCTACAATCATCTATCTACCGAAGAGATTGAGCGACGCATCCTCTCCTACAAAGAAGAATTTGGCGTCCTGGCTAAAGCAATTAAAGCCACCAGTGGCAACCAAAAAGACATTCTTAAGCGCCTCTTGACAACTTCAAGGCAAGTTTTCAAAACTTCGGACGAGCTAAAAAATACCGCTACCCAGTCCTTGTCTGCCGCCACGGAGGTTGCTAAAACCATCGAGGAACTCGCTAAAAGCACGGGTGACCAAGCTGAAAACACGACTCAAGGGGCGGCTATCAGCCATACCCTCGGTGATCTTATTGAGCGAGACAACGCGATGCTGGAAAAACTCAATCAGGCAACGGAGACCGTCGAGACAATGCGCGACGAGGGCTCGACAGCCGTGACCGAGCTAAAGGCGCGCACCGCCGAGCGGGAGAGCTATGCCGAAAAAATTCGTGAAGGCATCGAAAAAACCAATGAAAGCGCCGAAAAAATCAATTCTGCCAGCCAGGTCATCCAGGCCATCGCCCAACAGACCAATCTGCTGGCTCTCAATGCCGCTATCGAGGCCGCCAGGGCAGGCGAAGCTGGCAGAGGTTTTGCTGTCGTCGCTGACGAGATTCGCAAGCTGGCAGAACAATCCAGCGCTTCAACCCAGGAAATCGACACCGTTGTCAAGGAGCTACAGCAAAATTCCCAATCCTCGGTGCAAATCATGCAGAAAAGCTCTCAAATTGCTAAGGAGCAAGAAGCTAGCGTCCTGTTAACCGGAGATAAATTCGATGGGATTGCCCAGGCTATTGCTCAAACCGAAAGCGTCATCGCGATTCTCAACCAATCGGCCGAGCAGATGCGTCAGGAAAAAGACAACATCATCGATGTCTTCGCCAACCTCTCGGCGATCGCCGAGGAAAATGCCGCCTCCAGTCAAGAAATTTCAGCCACTACCCAGGAGCTAACTGCTTCCATGGAGATGATTACCGGCGAGAGTAATAACCTTGCTAATATGGCGCAAGAACTCCAGGAAGCTATCGATAAATTCGCCTAACATTGCACATTCTCTCACTCCACCCACGCAAAAGCCCGGCCTCCGCTATCAGCGGTCCGGGCTTTTGTCATCCAAAAAACAAAAGATTCTGCCGCCTTCGGCCGATAACAAAATTAGTACGACTTTATGCTAAACTAATTAGAGTAAAGTCATAGGGTTTGCCTTTTTACCCTAATCTCTGCAAAGAATCGATGAATTATGCCAATAATTCTGACCAATACTGTGCACCGTTAATGCTTAATTGTTCATCACCGATTTTGTCATTGGTTTTGGAGGTACTTATGAGCCAGAAAAAAATCAAATCCCGTCACAAAAAAGCGCCGGCAAGCGTTTCTGATCAACAGCGCCAGCAGCTCAACGAGCTAATTGGGTTGATGGACAAAAACCTTAGCGATGCTAATGAGTTGTCGATGGATAGCGTCGCCATCGCCCTCCAAAAAATGAACAAGCTGATTGCCCAAACCCAACATAGCCAAAATCAACAACTCTTTGCCGCCAAAGAGGCTTTGGCAGCCACTGAAAGTAAATATCAAATATTGTTTGAGGTGGCCAGTGAAGGAATCGTCGTCCAGGATACTAACTTTACTTTTCTTGACTGCAATGAGCAGTTTTGCAAATTACTTGGTGTGCCTAAAGAAGAGATTGTCGGCCGCAGCGCCTTCCATTTTTCTCCTGCCGTTCAGGCTGACGGACAAACCTCTTACCAAGTGGCCCGCCGTTATGTCCAAGCTGCGAAAAAAGGAACACCTCAGCGCTTCACTTGGGAATACGTTAAAGATAACGACGAGCGAGTCACGGTGGATTTAACGATGACTTTTTTCCGCTTTGGTCCTGAGGCGTTGCTGCTGATCTCCGTCCGCGATATCAGCAAAGAAATCCTGCTGCGCTATAAACTTGAGGAGAGCGGCGCCAAGATGAATGCCGTTTTAGAAAACCTGCCCTCGGCCGTTTGGATGAAGGACAGGGAAGGCAGGTATCTTCTGGCCAATAATCGGATGGGTGATTATTGTGGTTTGCCCAGTGAAGAAATCGTTGGTCGCTCCGAAAAAGAGGTGTGGGGCGAAAAAAAGGGAAGTTTTTACGACGAGCAAATGGCATTACTACTCAAATCTAAAAAACCAGTAAACTATCAGGACATTAACTTTGACAGCGAAAACAACGAAACAATTTTCGAAATCTTTGAGTACCCCGTCATCGATAAAAAGGGAAGCATCATTGCTGTGGCCGGGGTTGCCCGGGACGTCTCCGAGCACATCAAAAGCAAAGCAGCCAGTCAAAAAGCCCTGGAAGCAGCGGAGGCTGCCAGCGTCGCCAAGGATCAATTCTTGGCAAACATGAGCCATGAAATACGCACGCCCCTAAACGGTGTTTTAGGAATGCTCCAGCTACTGGCGGCAACCCCCCTCGACCCGGAGCAAAAAGAATATGTCGATACAATGAGCTCCTCGGCCTCCAGTCTATTACAGGTGATGAACAGCATCCTCGACTACTCACGGCTGGAAGCTGGCGAACTGGCTCTGGATCCAACTTGCTTTAATCTGGAGCAGGTCTGCCAGGAAGCCTTGACAATCAATAAAGGAATTGCCCGCAGCAAAGGAGTCAGTCTCGTTTATCGCTTTGATACCAACCTTGGCCCCCAATACCAGGGTGACGCCCTGCGTTTGCGGCAGGTTCTGATTAATCTCCTCGACAACGCCCTAAAATTCACCCGGCAAGGAAGAATCGAGCTTTCCATCAGCCGCATTGCCACAGATGCCCAGCCCGCCTCCTCAGCCAAACTGGTGCGCCTGCGGTTTGCCGTGCGGGATACGGGAATAGGCATCTCGGAAGACAAGCTTGAAACGATCTTTGACAGCTTCATTCAAGCCGACGGATCGATCACCCGCCGTTTCGGGGGAACTGGTCTGGGATTATCGATTGCGCGGCGTTTAGTGGAACTAATGGGGGGAGAGATTAAAGTCGAAAGCCGCCCTGGCCGCGGCAGTGAGTTTTCTTTCGCTATTGATCTGAAGGCAGTTGAAGGATACGAACCAGACTCACTCCCGGGAGAAAAGAGCAAACCATTGAAGAAAAAATTTACGCCAACGCTACTGCTTGTAGCAGGGAAAAAGGATATCCCCGCCGAGTTCATCGAAACCGCCAAAGAGAGCGGTTGGCGCGTCGCCCTGGCACGAAACTACGACGAGGTGGCCCAACTCGCGTATGGCAGTCTCGCAGCGGCGATTTTAGTTGAGGCGGAGACCTTAAAGGCAACCCAAAAAGCCCTTTTCCCTTTTGTCCGGCGACGGGAAGCCCTTGGAGAAACCTTACCAATTATAGCTATTGGCGGACCAGCAGCTTCTGGGAGCGCCAACCATTGGCCGGCGAACGCTCAAGCCGACACCTGGGAGCAAGGACTCTTACTTTGCCGCACCGACTAGCCTGACGACGAGCAAGATGACCAACTAATTCGAGAGGCAACCTTACTTTAATTGCTGCAACACTTCCTCCAGCTCAGCCATTTCCAGTGGTTTGGATAGAATTGCCGCACAGCCCGCTTCCAGCGCCTCTCGCCGCGTTTTTTCCTCAGCTAAAGCCGTTATAATCAGCGTATTTACCATCGCAAATTGATTTTCTTTTTCATATTCCCGCATCTTATTCAACATTTTAAGGCCATCCAGACGAGGCATCATAATATCGAGGCAGACCAATCCGTAAGCTTCATTTTCTTCGTGTGCCAAAATAAATGCGTCCAGCGCCTCAATCCCGTCGATGGCAAGATCGCACTCACCATAATCCGAGAAAAATCTCTGCAATAACACCCGGCTGGCGTGATCATCTTCAGCTATTAAAATCCGCATGTTCGACCTCCTTTGTCTTGCCCCGCATTTCCGCTATCTTGGCAAACTGCCTCCTGGCGCGTTCCCGATCCTGACTCCGAGCCGAAAGCTCAAGCCCAAAAGCATTGCGCCGTAATTTCTCATCACCTGAACCCTCGGCATACTCCCTCAAAAGACGGGCAGCAGATTCAAGCGCCGGAAAATCATTGTTGGACAGAGCCCGATAAATCGCTGACATTGGCTCGGTCTCCTGATGTTCTTGCCGGCAACCCATTTCGAGGCTATAGTCTGCTCTAATATAGGCGCGACCACCTTGCTGCCAAGCAAGGACAACTCCACTCAAGCCTTGAGCGAAAGCGGCGGCGAAAGGTAAAGAGGCCATCGGATCGTTGATTAAGGCAACCGGATCACTGGTGTCAACCGGCACTACCGGCAGAATCTCCTCCGGCAATTTTTCCACCAGCATTGAGGGGTCCCCCCCCTTTAAATCCATCCGTACATTGACAGAATCACCCACATGAGCACAATTTAGAGTGATTGTGATGCCACCCTTAGAGCTGAGGCGAATACTGGCCGCCAGGAGATTGTCCAGAAGGATTTCCATCAAACGGCGATTCCCTTTCACCATACAGTCCTTTTCCGACGGCAGCACAATCCGCGCCCGCAACCTCTTAAGCATCATCGCCGCCCGCCAGCGCCGGGAAGCGGCCCGCATCATTTCCGTCAAATCAATATCCTCAGTCTCCTCAAGGTCTCCGTCCTGCAGGCGAACAGCTAGTACGAGGCTTTCCGCAGCCAAAGCCATCGCTCTGGCGTTGGCACGCAAAAGGTACAAGGCATCCATGTCCCTACGTCCCATTCCAGCGGTGGGTAGTCGCTCCGCTAGCAAGGACGATGCTTCTGCCGAGGCCGCAAATTCCCGTTCAATCATTTTTATAAAATCTGCCGGCAATCCGACTTTTTCTCCCATCATCTTAAACCTCCCTTTTCTTGCCGGCCCGGGAAACCTTTCCATCAGGAGCTAGCAGCCTGAGCAAGGAATCTAGTCCCGTCATCACCGTCATCTTGAGCGGAAAACTATCCGTTCCATAGCGCCAGCGTTGTGTCGTCGAGTTGACTAATCCGAAAATCATCATCGCCAAATCCCTGGCTTTAACTACTCCGGTCAGCTCCCCTTTGCCTTGTCCCTGGGCGATAATCTCCTCTAGAAAATCAAAGCGGCTTTGAATTGTTTCCCGCAGCTCCGCCGAGGCCTCCGTCGCTCCTCGCAAGGCTTCTTCGGAAAATAGCAAGGCTATTAGCTCTGAATAGTTTTCGTATTGTTCCAAAAAGGAGTTCATTAAAAAACGAATCCGATCCGAAGAGGTCATGTCCGACACCCGGGCCGTTTCCACAATTCGCTCGTCAAATCGGGCAAACTCCGCTACAAGAGCCACCAACAACTCGTCTTTACTGCGAAAATTACGCTTAAGTTCTGATTCGCTGATTTCCATGCGACGGGCGATCTCACGCATCCGCAGGCCTGGCAAACCAAGCTCATCAATGATTTCCAGCGCCGTCAGAACGATATTTTCCCTCTGGCTTAAATACGAAACCGGCATGACATTACCACCCTCAAAGCAATACTAAGAAATGCAAAAAACTACTCAACCTATGACCTTAGTAGATTACGACATTGTCCACGGCGATTCCTGCACAAGAATTAAAAAAAGTGATCCTGCATCGCAAAATCACTCTAGACACGAACTAATCGTCCTTTCAAGCTGGACTTCAGCCCTAACCTGCCGCTAGGTTACTTAATCCTCCTTTTAGCCAAACGCGGCTAAAAACATCCCAACTCGCAACTGCTAATCTTAATCTTTAAATCGTCGGCCACTTCCCCTACGGTCTGATATGAAACTTGAAGCCGCTCCGCTATGCCCCGGGCATCGCCGCATGCGATCTTGCCATCTTGAGCGGCCGCCTTGACAGCCTCCTGGATTTTTGCTTGATCCACATCCATCCTAACCCCTCCTTTTAGTTTTACCGCCAAATCGCATTTACCCCTTGCGCGATTCTCATCAGGTGCCCTTCCCTATCCTTACAGTAAACTCACTCGCTCCACGAGGTCAAGGGCGCCGCATCAAGGATCTCGTATTCCTCAATTTTTCCATTGTCCGCTAATTCAACCAAGCGTTGATCGAGGGGTAAGCTACCCAAGTAGCGGATACAAGCAGCATCAGCCTCAGCTCTGGCCTCATTTTTACCAAAAACTTCAATGTGCCCATGACAGTGGGGGCAAACGAGTCCGTCCATATTGACAATCAGACCTAAAATCGGGATGTTGACCATCTCCGCCATCCGAATCGATTTACGCACCACCATCCGGACCAAATCCTGGGGTGACGTGACGATGATCACGCCAGCCAGCGGCAAAGTCTGCATCACTGTCAGCGGCACATCTGATGTCCCCGGGGGCAGGTCGACAAAAAGATAATCCAGCTCACCCCAAGCCACATCCGTCCAAAACTGCTTAGCGGTATTTCCCAGCAAAGGTCCCCGCCAAATAACCGGGTCATTGGGGTTTTCCATCAAGAGGTTCATCGAAATTATCTTGATTCCACTTTTCGTGTATTCGGGAATAATCGCACCCTCGCCATCACCCATCACCACCTGATGATCGATGCCAAAAGCCCGGGGGATGCTAGGGCCGGTGATGTCGGCATCTAAAATTCCTACTTTGTAACCCCGGCGGCTATACTCCAGAGCCAGTAAGGCAGTGACCGTCGATTTACCGACTCCGCCCTTACCACTCATGATTCCCACCACTTGTTTAATCTTGCTCTTAGCCAGGCCCGCTCCCTGGGCGCTAGGGCAATTTTCCTTTTCCTGCTCTGAACAACTCGAACCGCAGGTGCTACATGCTTCCGACATAAAGACACTCTCCTTTAAATGATCTATTGTTAAGATACTAGATAAACTATAAATATACAAGCAACCAACGTACCCTACATGCTTTCTAATTCCTTTAATCTGGTTAGCACAGCTGCCAATGCTCTGCAACGACGACTAGCCTTCCTCCACACAAATCTCTTGGCGTAGTGCATGCCGCACTGTCAAAACCGACAACAAAGCAATCAAAGCTGTCAACACAACCAGCAAACCAAAGAAAAAGCCGCGGAAAAAATTTATTCCCGTTTCATCCAGCATCAACGCCGTCGCAATTGTCATCGCCGCCAATGGGAAAGAATAGGCCCACCACGACAGAAAAAACTTAAGCCTAGCGAACATGGGAGCTTGTGCTAAGAGAAAAAGAACCAGAAAAACTGCCAAATAGTACAAAATTCTAGCGAATCCATCCACCTCGCCTGTCAATTTAACATAGGCGATAAAACCGACTGCCGGAGGAGCGATAAGAATAAACAAAGTCGGCAAAAGCTTGTCCGGTAGCGGAGAATGAAAAAAAATCCGATAAATAAAAATTGTGAAAAAAATCACCCAGAAAACGATGGCAAAGCTGAAATAAAACCACAGGATTTCCACTGATACAAAGTGCAAGCCCACAACCGGAACCAATAGATTACCCACCACTGGAATCATCCATGCCGGACTGAAATGCTGAATCTCAAACTTGCTCTGTCGCATCCAAATACTCAGAATCAACAATGAGAAAATCAGGTGAAGCGGTGCTCCGACAAACCAAAGCACAGATGAGATTCCCTCATTTGAAGCAAAAAAAGCTGTACTCAGCAAAAGCAAGCTAATCGTAATCGTTGGGAAAAAACTGAGACTGACTGGGTGATTAAACTCCTGCCTGACAATATCCGGATAGTTTAGCGCCTTGATGACATAAGTTATCCCTATCAGCAGAAAGAGACTTGCCGTCAACGCAAGTAGGCCTTGACTGAGAAAATTCTCCCACTCCAACAGACCCTCTGCTTTTTGCCAGGCTACAGTAAATCCGCTCAGCCCCATCACTATCGCAAAGAATGAAATCTTAAAATTCGGCAATCGTCTTTTACGCTCCATCGTAATACTCCTTTATATTCATTTTTTTGAATATATACGATAAAGACCAATTCGTCAAGTTTTTTGGCAAAATAGTCAGTTCAGGTAACGCAACAACGTCCGATAAATACTCTCAATCCCCTGCGCTGCGGGACTGTCAGGGGCAAAGCGGTTAACCGGCTGCCCAGCGGCAAGGGATTGCCCCACCATTGGATCATAAGGAATCGCTCCTGCGTAAACAAACCCTGAGACTTTGCACCAGTTGACAATTTCTTCGCTCTTTTCGGGGTTTAAATCATCGCGATTGATGCAGATGACAGGCTTTACGCGCATTTTTTCCGCCACATCGATGAGGCGATACATGTCGTGAAAAGAAGCCTCTGTCGGCTCACAGACAATTAAGCAAAGCTGACAGCCTGACAGGGCTGAAATGACAGGACACGCGAGTCCAGGGGGTCCATCGATCATTAGCGGCACCTGCCGATCCCATCGAGCATCCGCTTCCCGACGCACTTCGAGGACTAACTTGCCGGAGCCATCTTCTCCTGGGATTAATTGAGCGTGCGCGAAGGGACCTAGCGGAGAGATTCCCGTCATCACCTCACCTACCTGGCAGGGCGCCTCAATCACCGCCTCGGCCGGACAGACAAAGCTGCACACGCCACAGCCCTCACAGCTACTGCCCTCCACCCGGAAAGTTCCATCCAAGAAATGAATCGCCCCAAAACGGCAACAAGCAAGACAGGCGCCGCAGCCGATGCATTTATCCTGATCGATCCTGGCCTTGGTTCCTCCAATATACGGTTGCCGGGTTAAATCCTCACCCCCCAGAATGATGCGCAGATTTGGTGCATCGACATCGCAATCCGCCGAAACACACCCGCCTGTGAGCCACATCAAAGCGGCGGAAACTGTCGTTTTACCTGTTCCACCCTTGCCACTTAAAATTACTAAAGGATTCATAATGAAGCCTCCCTGCGGATTTGTTGTGCCAGCTCGGTCAACTTCTGTGAAAAGGCATTAAAAAAAGTATTTTCATCCGGCGCCATTCCCCGCGCAACTTTACGGTCAAAAGGAAAAACCGCCAGGATTCGCGCACCAATCTCCTTGGCCAAGACTTGTGTCTCGAAGTCGTCTGCTTCCCCTTTGTTGATGATCAGATCGCAGGGAATGTTGTGTTCTTTCAGCAGGCGACCCACCAACGCGACATCGTGGCGCCCAAAGGGGGTCGGCTCCATTACAAGCAAGGCGCGATCCGCCCCCATCAGCGCGGCCGTAGCAGTACAAGAAGTTCCTGGCGGACAATCCCGCAAGACGATTCCAGACTGGGGCAACCTCGCCACTAGTTTTTTCACTAGCGGTGCCCCGGTACGCTCGCCGGGATTGAGCCGGCCCTGCAAAAAACGTATTTTACCCTTGGCCCCTTCTTGAATCGTACCAATGGCCCTCGCCCCTTCCGTGATGATTTTGTGAGGGCAGACCAGCGCACACAAACCGCAACCCCGACACATCCCCGGAAAAAAGGTCAGCGTCTTTCCGGCCTGCAAGAGCGCGCCAAAGCGACATGCCTCCGAGCACTTTCCACACAAAATGCATTCCTCCTGCTTGATCCGAGGAACAAACACCTCAACATATTCCGTATTAGAAATCACCGGGTTAAGCGCAATCGCTGCATTGGGTTCCTCAACATCCAAATCCGCCAATGTGCACTCTACCAGTGCTTGCGCCAAGGAAACCGAAATAGTCGTTTTGCCAGCGCCACCTTTGCCACTTAATATTGCTATTTCCATGTCCTTCTCCTAATGATGGCCGGGAGAAACTGTTGTCAATATGGTAAGCTTCCCCTCAGCCAGCGCATTCAACGCTTCCGAAACACTCATCCCTGCTCCAGAATAAACGACAATCTTTGCCGCATTTAGCGCTTCAGTCGCGTTCGGTCCTAGTCGCCCTGTGATGACCGCTGAGGCTCCGCTTTCTATGATACATTTTGCCGCATCCACCCCGGCGCCATTACTCCGCAGAGCGGCCGAATTCTCCAGCACCTCACCCGTTTTTGTGACATCGTCGTAAACCCAAAAAGCTGCGCACCTACCAAACCTCTCTTCCACATAACCCGTCGCATCATTCGATGGTAGTGTAACTGCGATCTTCATCAAAATTCCTCCTCCATTACAATCTGCACTTAATGTGCATATGCTATTTTAACCCTTCCTCGGCCAACCTGCAACCCTTCCTCGATTAACTTGCCCGGTGTGACACTTTCCCCCAATTTTTTGCTACCTCATTAAATTTGTCCTAATATTTGCCTCTAGATGATATTTGCTAAAGACTTCCCCTCGCTGTGCTGCCTTTGCCTCGTTAATAACTTTACGAATTACGCATTAAAGATTATACTGAGTTGTAAGCACTTCTTATCTGAGAACAATTGAGGACCACCCGAGACTACTGCAAAAATCGGCAATTAGCATTTAAAGTTTTGTAGTTTCGGACCATCCCGCTAGATGAGCCCATCTTTAATATTAAGGAGGAGTTTACAATGCCACGTCCTGTCAAGCAGCGCCTTGTGTGTTTTGAGCCCAAGGTCGCCTTATTTAAACCCGCCGGCATCCCCAGTGGAGAATTAGAGGAGAATATTATTTCTGTCGAAGAACTTGAAGCCGTTCGCTTAAAAGACCTTGAAGGGCTTGAGCAAGAAGACTGCTCGGTGCGGATGGGTGTCTCCCGGGGAACTTTTCAACGTATTCTTGGCAGTGCCCGAGGGAAAATTACCGATGCTTTAGTCAACGGCAAGGCTTTGCGCATGGGTGGCGGGCACTTTACCCTGCAAGATGCTCCCCTTTGCCAATGTGACGGCAAGTTAGACCGGGAAAACCCTCTCGACGAAATTGACGACATCTGCCCTCGCTGCCCTGTGGGCGGATTGAAGGGGCAAGGACGTCGTTGCCGCAAAGGTCAAAACTAAAAATTGGGGCTGTGCAGATAATATGCGCAGCCCCATTTTTTGAATTACAGATTATTGCCAGTCAAGATGAACACGGGGACGGCTCCGAGGCCGCTGAAAAAGTCGGGGGTTAACAATTAAAATTTAACAGTTAATAATTGGGGAGAGAATTATTGGCATAATTCCTCGATTTTTTA
>CAZWXO010000029.1:21332-22219 GCA_964637885.1 uncultured bacterium | reverse complement strand
GCGACGGCGTCAAATTTTATATTACGACTATCCCATATAACTTTTACGCCTGGGCAGCCGCTTTGCTTGTTCCATTGGTCATCATCGGCTTCATCCCCATCTTTGGACCGATGAAAGGTGCCTACAAGCGCGCCAAAGAAACCGGCGTCCTGGCTCCTCCCGGATCAGAAAAAATCGACATTCGCGGCACAATGGAATGCAAAGAAGTTAAAAACCCTAAACTTATCAATTTCTTTGCTCCGATTATCGTTTTGATCGCTGCGACGATTCTCACCGATATCGACATGCAGGCCGGCGTCATCATCACCTTGATTTTCAGCTTCTTCTTCTACGTATTCCAAGGCCTGATGGATGAGATGGAATTTTTTGATCTGGTCATCACCGGCGTCAAGAACATGCTTTTCCCAATGGTGCTGGTGGTAATGGCGTATATGTTTGCCGCCGGCAGCGATGCTATCGGCTTCCTCGATTATGTCATTAACACAGCGACAGCCCATGTTACACCGCAGATGCTCCCCTTTGTGGTATTTTTGGTCTTTGGAATTACCGAATTTATCATGGGCCTTTCCTGGGGAATGTACGTTATCGCGATTCCCATCGTTATCCCCATTGCTCTTAATCTTGGCGTCGAACCGGCTATCGTCGTCGCCGCTGTAGCCGCCGCCGGTGGCCGCGTCCCCTTCGGGCTGCTTCTGGCAGGCCGCCGCCAACAGCAGCGCCAGCGCCAGCGTCAGCACGCCGCGCATCGGATGGTTCATCGCTTTCATGGGATGCGAATCCTTTCTCTGATCATGAATTTGTGTTTCAGGTTGTCGAGCTTCCCCGGACGGTTCCCACTATTCCACGCCCACCGGTCAAGTGCAAGAAGATTGGCGCGCGCGCCGCGC
>CAZWXO010000029.1:0-21322 GCA_964637885.1 uncultured bacterium | reverse complement strand
GGTGGATGGGGCAGTCATATCTGCTTCTACTCCGATGCCACAATCCTGACATCAGCTGCGACAGGCTGCGACAACTTCCGCCATGCCTATACCCAGCTACCTTATGGTATGATTGGCGCTCTAATCGCCGCTATTTGCTTCATAGCTGTCGGGTTTATCCTCGTCTAAACCAGAAAACAGCTTAAGTCGCATGCGCAAAACGAAAAAACAGGACTGTCATTTAGTGGCGGTCCTGTTTTTGCTTGCGATTTTAAATGCTGTTACTAAATAAACGCCACCTAACTAGGTGGTGAAATAAATTCACGAAAATTATTTGCCAGGGGTGACAAAGTCCGCCGCCGATGGTAAACGAGATAAGTTTCATACATCAAGTCCTCGCTCTCGGCCAAAGGAATAATCTTTATTGTCGATTCACTGCCCCTGACAAAGTCTGACGCTATGCCCCGGGGCACCAGGCTACAGCCGATTCCTGTGGCGACATGGGCCACAATCGACGCATAGCTGTCTGTCTCAACAACGATTCGCGACCGCTCGACCTTCAGCTTTTTTTCGGCCCAGCGTTTTTCTAAGGCTTTACGCAGCTCAGTTTTATTGCCCACCAATACCAGGCGCATCTGCAACAATTCCTTCATGGTGAAAGCCCTCGTGTCCTTTAGTTCAAGTCCTGCTGGAACCAAAGCCACAATTTCATCCGAAAAAATGCGCAGGCTTTCAATTTTCGGAGAATCGTGTAGTTCCTCGACGATTCCCAACTCAATTTCGTTATCCAAAATACGTTGAACAATTCCAGTCGATGTCGCTTCATGTAAGGAGAAAAGGACATTGCGGTTAATGTCAGTATAGGCCCTCACCTTTCCCGGCATTACTGTCACCAACGGAGTCTTGCTGACGCCTATTTCCAGCAACCCTTCGATTTTATTCATAAAATGCTGGAGATTTGCTAGCCCATTAGAGCGCAGATTGATTAACTCTAAAGCATAATTAAAAAAAACTTCTCCTGAAGGAGTCAGGCTGACTTCTTTCCCTCCCCGATTGAAAAGCATTGTCCCCAATTCCGTCTCCAGGCTATTGATATGGGTGCTGAGTGTTGGTTGCGTCAAAAAGACAGCTTCCGCCGCCTTGGAGAAGCTTTTATGCTTCGCAATACTTATAAAAATTTCTAATTGATGAAAATCCAATCTGCCATCCACCCTTTTAAACAACATACTCACACCAAGCTGTGATGAGACTTCAATGTTCCATCACAACCGGCGACAAGCTTAAATTAACTTATATTATAGCCTTCGTCAAGGCAAATCCCTCAACAAGCGCTAGAAACGACAAGCTGGTCTTTAAAATGCTGTATCATTGTAAGTATTGGAATGCCAGCCGCTTGCCCTAATCCGCAAAGGCTCGTCTTTTGCATCGTGCTAATCAATCTATGCAATAATTCAATATCGGCTTCAGAGCCGTTACCTGCTCCAATCCTTTTAGAAAATTCGTAGATGCGTTTCGTTCCTTCTCGGCATGGAACGCACTTGCCGCACGACTCGTGCTGAAAAAAATGTGCTGTACTTTCGGCGATTTCCTTCAAATCACGGCTCTCATCAATAACGAAGACTGCGCCCGACCCTAAAGAAGCACCCACTGCCGCCATAGAATCAAAATCTAACTTCGTATCTAGCAAACTTTCAGGAAGGATTCCACCTGAAGCGCCCCCGATTTGGACAGCCCTTAATCTCCCACCGTTTGCTACCCCGCCACCAAAGCGATAGATTAAATCCCTGACAGTTGCATCCGTTGGCAGCTCAAAGAAAGTTTTATTTTGTACGTCTCCAGTTAAAGTAAATACCTTGGTCCCCGGATAATTTGGCGCCCCAATCTCTTTAAAAGCATCAGCCCCTTCGAGAATTATGTAGGGCAAAGTAGCATATGTTTCGACATTGTTGACAACAGTCGGCTTGCCCCACAGCCCTGCCACGCCAGGATAAGGCGGCTTGAACCGTGGCTCCCCGCGGCGCCCTTCAATAGATTCGATTAACGCTGTTTCCTCCCCGCAGACATACGCGCCGGCACCTAGCCGCACCTCAATGTCAAAACCAGCTAATTTACCAGCTACTTTTGCTTGCGCAATCGTCATGCGTAAAAGATCAGCTACGTATGGGTATTCGCCACGGCAATAAATATAACCCTTATCGGCTCCCGTCGCGTATCCGCATATTGCCATGCCTTCCACCAATGCATGAGGATCATTCTCCATGATTATCCGGTCCTTGTATGTACCAGGCTCCCCCTCGTCGGCGTTACAAACAACATACTTCTGGTCCGCGGCGGTTTTAAAGGCAAATTCCCATTTCAAGCCGGTATTAAAACCGGCGCCGCCACGCCCGCGAAGTCCAGACTTTTTGACCTCTTCGATAACATCCGCTTGAGGCAAAGTTTTAACTTTTTCAAGAGCACTATATCCACCTACCGCTAGATAATCCTCGATTTTTTCCGGATCTATCTTGCCTGCGTTACGCAAAGTTATTCTTAACTCTTCCATAATAATTGCCTCCCTGCTATTGATATTGGTCTATAATACTTGGTATCATGTCCGGTGTTAACCCACCGTAAGGTTTACAATTAATCGTTATCGCAGGTGTTTCGCCGCAGCGCCCGACGCACTCGGTAAATTCAAGAGTAAATTTTCCGTCGTTGGTTGATTCACCAATTTTTATATCGAGTCTTTTCTCCAAAGCTAGGACGATTTCAGCGGCACCTGCGATATGGCATGGGGCGCTTTTGCAAATACGAATCACATTTCTCCCGCGCTTCCCAATTTTAAAGTATGAATAAAAAGTAGCAACTCCGAAGGCTTCAGCCTTAGAAATTTTGAAGGTTTTAGCTGCCACCTCAATTGCGTCTTCTGGTATGTAGCCATAACTTCGCTGTAATGCATGATAAGCTTCAACAATGCCTCCAGGAATACTTTGATACGGGGCAACAATTTCCAAAATTTTATCCATTTGCACTCGTCTCCTTACATGAAAAATTATGTTCTAAAACCATTCAGACAATCTAACCGATACCACCATGCCACGATAAATTTCTCTTTCTTTAACGCCTACATCCAGCAACGCGTTCCAATACATCAGGGATCGCTTCATGGTGGATTTTTGCCCCGGTAAAATTTTTACCTTCCAGCCACAATCAGTCGGGAAAGCGTAGCCTCGAAGAAAAGTACGACAGCTTAAACTAATTATTTCGTCACTAACACACTCTGCCTGCACTATCTTGCCCTTATGGGGTCGACCTCCTAGTGCTGATAGCGCTGGATACACCAGTAATTGATATCCCACCGCACATGCAGATGCATGTCCTGACAGTGCCAATAGCGGCTTACCGTTAAAAAATGCGCTACCAGCATGGCCTCCGGGCTTGACCGCAAGTCCCCTAAATAGAATTGAAGCCCCTGCCTGATGAAACAACTCAAAAACTTCGCTACGGCCATTGCTGTATGTTCCTCCGATAGTTATCAGCACATCAGCTCCAATTAAAACTTGACATAGATAGTCTATCTTGGCAACAGTATCCATATGACCACAAGACGAAACCGAAATTACAACGCCTCCATCCCTCTTGACCATCGCTGCCAACATCGGCCCGATACTATCAATTGTCATATTTAATGAATTGGTGGCATAGTCTGACGCGATACCCTCGCCAACACTCACAACGGCAACTTTAGGTTGCCTAATCACCTGTGTCCTCTTGGCGCCTAGTGCCAGCATTACTCCGACCATCCCAGGAGTCACTAATGACTTTGCAGGCAATATTAACTCGGCTTTTAAAAAATCCTCCCCGCGACGACGGATATTGAGGCCCTTTTTCTCAGCGACCCCGAGATGCATCACATCGTTGACAATGGAGGCTTTCTCATGCGGAATCACAATGTCGACTCCTGCTGGCAATGACTCGCCTGTACGAACAGCGACTGCCGTACCTTTTGCTAACTTCTGCCCTGCTCCGTTTTCCGTTACAACCACTGAGTAGTACTCTTCCCTATGGTTATCGCTGATTGCACAAGCATACCCATCCATCACCGAACAATCAGATGCAGGGTAATCCTGCGGACCGATAAATGCGCAGCCTAAAATTCTCCCTGCGGTGTCCTTCGTGTCAATTTCCTCACAGGTCAAGGTGTTGCACAAGGCCATGAGCTTTTCCACGCCATCCTCAAGGGAAAGGATGAGCCTTGGCGAATCCTCTTGTTGCAACGATTGTGTCGCCCCCTCCGTCATTCCTTTACTTTCTCCAATTTAACAGCACATACTTTATATTCATATGTTTTACTAGTTGGATCTGCAGCCGCATTCGTCACTACGTTAATCGGAGTATCAGGGTAGTGGAAAGATGTCCAGATCATGCCTGGTTGAACAATATCTGTTACGAAAATCTCGGATACGACAGACCCGCGACGGGAAGTAATGCGCATTTTGCCACCACTTTCAAGGCCAAGCTTTTTGGCATCCTCTGGGTGTACCTGAGCCTGCTCTTTATTCCACAACTCCATTATTCCACCGGAGTACATCGTTGTGACATTGTAATGTTGCAAAATCCGTCCCGTGGAAAGAAAATAGGGATACTCCGCATCAGGCAATTCATCGGGATCTACATGTTCCACAGCCTGAAACAAACCTCTGCCTCGAGTAAAATTTCCATCCTTGTGCAGGAAAGGCGTACCTGGGTGCTCTAGAGTAGGGCAGGGCCACTGCAATCCTTTTTCATCAATTCGCTCATAGTTTATGCCAGCCATTGAAGGAGTTAGGGAAGCCATTTCATTATAAATTTCTGAGGGATGTCGATAATCTGATTTCAAACCCATGGCGTTGAGCAAGTCAGCAAGTATTTCCCAATTAGCTTTGCCCGAAAGGGGCTCAATTGCCTTACGAACCCGCTGAACCCGCCGCTCTGTGTTCGTGTTTGTCCCATCACACTCGGCAAAGCTGGCTGCAGGCAAAACCACATCTGCGTATTCGGCAGTTTCTGTCAAGAAAAGCTCTTGCACAACTAAGAAATCCAAATTCTCCAGCCCTGAACGAATTTCATTGCTATCGGCATCTGTCAATACGGGGTTTTCCCCTAAAATAAACATCGCCTTGAGCTCACCGGAATTAGCCTTATGAAACATGTCCGGTATCATCAAGCCATTTTCTGTTGGCAAAGAAACGCCCCAGGCTTGCTCAAATTTTTCTCTTACTTTTTCATCTGTGACTTTTTGATATCCCGGGTATGTGCTAGGCAAAGCACCCATATCGCAGGCTCCCTGCACATTATTTTGTCCTCGGATCGGGCACACCCCAGTCGAAGGCCGGCCTAAATGCCCTGTCAACATCGCTAAATTAGCTATGCTCATGACATTGCGGACTCCACAGATATGCTCGGTAATCCCTAGTGTATAAAAAATCATCGCCTTATCAGTAGTGGCATAAAGGCGTGCCACCTTGTATAAATCCTCAACAGGAAGTCCGGTCAGATCAGACACTTTCTCTGGATTGTAGGCCTTGACAGTTTCGACCAAAGCATCATAATTTTCACAGTGCTCGGCAACAAACTCCTTGTCTTCTAATCCTTCCTTGATAATTATGTGCATCAATCCGTTTAGCATAGCAATATCTGTCCCCAACTTTAGTTGCAAGAAGTAGTCGGATTCATTCACTAACTCAATTCTCCGCGGATCTGCAACTACCATCCTGGCACCATTTCTAGCCGCCTGGCGCATCTTATAACCCACAACCGGGTGCGCTTCTGTCGTATTAGTGCCTATTAAAAACAGCATCTCCGCATCCTGGATTTCATTAATAGGGTTTGTCATCGCACCGCTACCGAAAGATGTAGCCAGACCGGCTACAGTAGGCGCATGTCATGTCCGGGCACAATGATCAATATTATTTGTGCCCATCACCCCTCTCGTGAATTTTTGCATCAAGTAGTTTTCCTCGTTTGTACAACGCGCTGAGGAGAGAGCGCTAAAGGCATCACTGCCAAACCTATCTTTGATATCAGTGAGTCGAGAGGCGATTGTGCTGTATGCCTCATCCCAGGACACCTCTTCGAATTTTCCATTTTTCCTAATTAACGGGGTCTTTAAGCGCTTGTCACTATTTACGTAATCCCAGCCAAAACGACCCTTGACGCAAAGAGCGATTTCGTTAACAACACTTGATTTATTGGGCATTGCCCCGACAATCTCACCACTCTTGACGACAAGATCAAAATTACAGCCTGTTCCGCAAAACGGGCAAGTAGTCTTAACCTTTGTCATTTCATAGCGACGCCCCCGCCCGATCAAAGATTTTTCCTGCAATGCTCCTGTTGGACATACTGCAACGCAGGTTCCACAGAAAGTACAATCAGAATTAACATAGTCAGAATCTCCAGCTGTAACGACTTTCCTGTCAAAGCCTCGGTTACCAAAAGATAAGTTGTCGACCCCTGGAATCTCGCAACAAGCGCGCACACAGGCACCGCATTGAATGCATTTATTCAAATCCCGTTCAATAAATGGATTGCTACTATCCGGCAGATAACAGTGCTGCTCCATGCCAGAAAATGCGCTGGCCTTGATGCCGTATTTGTAACAATAATCCGACAACCTGCAATCCCCCATCTTTTCGCACGTCATGCAATCAAGCGGATGATTTGCAATTAACAACTCCAATATTGTTTTCCGATGTTCGATAACAGCAGTTGACTCTGTAAAAACTTTCATACCTTCCCGCACCGGAGTCACACAAGAAGCGGGCAACGCTCCCCAGCCTCCCTCAACCTCAACGACGCATAGACGGCAAGCACCATAGGGGCTCAAGCCATCATCGTAGC
This sequence comes from uncultured bacterium, assembly GCA_964637885.1. GTDB lineage: Bacteria > Bacillota > CAZWXO01 > CAZWXO01 > CAZWXO01 > CAZWXO01. The sequence goes on along the minus strand of CAZWXO010000029.1, from coordinate 14,479 downwards.
AAAGATGTGGAACCTCAATGCCAGCAAGTTGGGCAGCCTGCATAACCGTTGCCTCGGCATCAGCCTGGATTTGCTGCCCATTGATCTCTAGATTCACAAGACCCAATTATCTCACTCCTTGTCATTTTTTTGGCAAAACGTCGCTTTATCCCAATGTTTCTACTTGAAAAACATAGCAACCAAAAAATCCACCAGCTCCGTTATTTGATGAGGTAAATACTGGGGCACGCTCTCATCAAAATGTTCATCACTGACAATTCCGATTAATTCTCTGCCAAGGTCGAGCCTCGCTTCAGAAAATCCCGACCGATAAACCTCGATCTTTTGACCCGGCGAGTTTTTATAACCTTCAACTATAATCAAATCGACATTAGTAATCAGTGCGCATAAATCATTTAAACTTTTCTCCTGAGACAGTTTTTGATGAAATGTAATACTTTCCCAGCAAGCAACAATCGCCGACTGTGCTCCGGCCTGAAGATATTTCCACGAGTCCTTGCCTTCGGCATCTGGCATATACCCGTGATGAGCGTGTTTTATCGCGGAAACTCTGAAGCCCCTTTTGCTGAATTCTTGAATCATAGCACTGACCAAAGTGGTTTTGCCCGAATTTGAATACCCCACCACCTGTATTTTCGGAATCATTGACTCCCCGATTCCGCTTGTACAAAAGAGTTATTGCTTTCTTCCACCCGCCATTGATTAGTGTAAAGATTCATTGAACTTCCTCGAACAAAACCGATCAAAGTAATATTATTCCTCTCTGCTATCTCAATCGCCTTTAATGTCGCCACTCCGCTGGAAACAATAACTGGAACCCGTCGCATCGCGCACTTCATCACCATTTCCCCCGATAAACGACCGCTGGTTACCAGCAAACCTTGTGACGGATCGATCCTCTTTAAGAGGCAACTGCCGAACACCTTATCAATTGTATTGTGGCGACCGATATCTTCATGGAAGACAGCTAGCGCATCATCCAATACCATCCCACTCATATGCGCACCACCGGTCTTGGAAAAAATATTTCCCTTTTCCCGGAGAGCAAAAACCCATCGACTAATATCTGTCGCGCTGTAGCGGTTATTATTCTCGCTCCAGCACACGAAATCGCAGTCATCCACCTCGCGAAAAGTGACTCCTTGGCAGCAACCGCTAGTGTAAACGGGCTTTTTTCTTACAAAGACATTGCTGATAACCTGCGTGCCAATATCCGCAGTCACATTCACGACCAACTTATCCTCGTCGAGTTCAACATTGAGTACTTCCTCCCCAGACGAGATCAATCCCTCCGACTGCAGGAAACCAACTGCCAAACTATCCAGCGAGTCAGGAGTGCAAAGTAATGTCACGAGAAAAACGTTATTTACTTTAATTCCCAAACTGCATTCGGCAATTACAGTGTCAGAGCATTTCAGCGGAGCCGAATTATTTAATTTTATGATAGTCTTTTCTGTGCATGTTGCCTGCATCCCAAACAGCTCCTCCAGAGCCTCAGCATAAAAAAACAGCAGATGCTCTGCTTCTCGCAAGTTATTTTTTTAAATTTCTTACTCCTTAAACCAGCGGATTGTTATTATTTTCACATAGATTGTCTGCTTAACAAATCCATCTATAGCTAGTCTACACTTGTTAAAAGATAAACACCAATTGATATTATCAATTGGTGTTTATCGCTAAATAGGTTATTTAATTAACAAGTCGAATCTAGGAGCCGTGAGAGCGAGTCGCAGTTCATTCTTATAGAAGATGATCCCTCTTCGTGTAATGGGTATGTAGCAAGTGATGGGATTTCTCCCCCAAAGGTTCTTTGAGGAATTCCTCATATAGCTTTGTCACCGCAGGGTTTTTGTGAGATTGACGGATCTTCATGTTGACGTCCTCCTCGTAGACCGCCTGCATCCGGCGCTTGACCCCATCAAGGTTGTCAAAATTAATCGGATTGCCGCCCCCGCCGATACATCCACCTGGGCAAGCCATGATTTCGATGAAGTGGTACGGAGAATTGCCGGTACGAATTTCTTCCATCAATTTCCGTGCATTTCCAAGCCCACTGGCTACCGCAACGCGAACGACAGTTCCGTCAAGGTCAATCGATGCTTCTTTGATCCCCAGGCCGCGAACACCGACAAATTCGAGATTTTGTAGCTCGCGCCCCGTCACGACTTCGTAGACAGTCCGTAAAGCCGCTTCGCAAACCCCACCGGTCGCGCCGAAAATTTCGCCGGCACCAGAACCGATCCCAAAAGGAGCATCAAACTCGGACTCAGGTAAGTCTTTAAAGTTTATCCCGACTTCTTTAATCAGGCGCGCCAATTCCCGAACAGTCAGAACGACATCGACGTCCTGAGCCCCGCTCGCATTCATCTCCGGTCGTGTGCACTCGTATTTCTTAGCCGTGCAAGGCATAATCGAAACGCTCAGAATATCCTTGGCCGCTTTGCCAATTTTGTCCGCATAATATGTTTTGAGCAAGGCCCCAAACATTTGCTGCGGAGATTTGCAGCTCGACAGATTGGGAATCAAATCCGAATAAAAGGTCTCGGCGAACTTGACCCAACCGGGACTGCAGCTGGTAATCATCGGTAAGACGCCACCGTTTTTCAAGCGATGCAGTAATTCGTTGCCTTCTTCGATAATTGTCAGATCCGCTGTAAAGTCAGTGTCAAATACAGCATCGAAGCCTAGCATCCGCAAAGCCGATACCATCTTCCCGGTGGTAATGGTCCCCGGTGGCAACCCGAATGACTCCCCGAGGGTTATTCTGACAGCAGGCGCCGTTTGGCAAACGGCCCATTTATCGTATTTCTTCTCTTCCTGACGCGACGAGACAAAAGCGCTGTCGTAGGTGCACAACATCTTTTCCCAGCGGTCTTTTTCGGACAAGACATCCCACACCTTCTGGGTGTCGTCTTTGGTCAGGAGCGCCCCTGTCGGGCAGGAAATGATGCAATGCCCACAGTTGATGCAAACAGATTCTCCAATGGGTTTATCAAACTCCGGCTTGACGACTGTGTTAAATCCCCGTCCCTCTTTGGCCAAAGCGTGAACGGTTTGAATCTCCGAGCATGCAGCGATGCAGCGCCCACACATTATGCATTTGCTGGGCTCCCGGACAATCGAAGGTGACGAGAGATCTTTGCCACCCCCCCTGACCTCCAATGGATAGCGGGGCTTTTTCGCCATATTCATTTCCGAAGCCAGTGCCTGCAGCTCACAGGTGCCGTTGCGCTGACATGAAAGACAATCCTGCGGATGGTGGGCGAGGATTAATTCTAAGATATTACGTCGCGCCTCCCGAACGATTGATGAAGTTGTCCTGACCTGCATTCCTTCGCTGACCGGATAAGCGCAGGCAGGCTGCAAGACGCGCTGCCCGACGACCTCCACCACACATACGCGGCAATTAGCCTTAATTGTCTGATCCGGATGCCAGCACAAAGAAGGAATTTCCATGTTAAGGCTGCGGGCAGCTTCCAATATCGTACTCCCGTCCGGCACAGAAACCTTTCGGTCGTCAATTGTTAAATTGATCATTCTTCTTCTCCTTTCCCCTTCTATCGGACTATTTTACAAATACCAGAGCGACAGTAACTATCGCGGATATGCTCGTCGTAAACATCTTCAAATTCGGTAAGCGAAGTGACGATTGACGTCGGTGCAGCTTGTCCTAAACCACACAGCGAAGCAACCTGCATCGTTAGTGAAAGGTTGGCTAGAGTTTCCTTATCCTTCTCTTCACCCTGGCCATTAGCGATTCGCTGGAGAATTTGATAGAGACGGGTCGTGCCTTCACGACACGGCGTGCATTTTCCGCAGGATTCGTGTGCGAAGAAGCTCATGATATTCAGCAGGACATCGATAACACAGTTGCGATCGTCCACAACCAGAACAGCACCGGAACCCAAGGTAGCATCGTTTTTCATACAACCCTCGATATCCATAGGGATATCAATATTCTCCGGTGCGATCACGCTACCGGAACTGCCCCCGGTCTGCACCATCAACAAGCGGTTGCCGTCTTTGATTCCTCCGCCGACATCGTAGATTAAATCCCGCAAACTGATACCCATTGGGAATTCAAAGACTCCCTTGTTATTGACGTTGCCTGATAGAGTAAAGAGCTTTGTTCCTGGACATTCATCAGTCCCCATCGATTTAAACCAGGAGGCCCCCTTGTCAACAATTAGGGGAATGTTGGCAAAGGTCTCCACATTGTTGACCACTGTCGGCTTGCCCCACAGGCCTGCCACTCCGGGATAGGGAGGTTTGCAGCGGGATTCTCCCCGGTCGCCTTCGATGGATTCAATCAAAGCTGTCTCTTCGCCGCATACATAAGCCCCGGCCCCGGTACGAATCTCAATATCGAAGCTGAAATCGCTTCCCATTATATTATTTCCCAGATACCCATTACTGCGAGCATCTTCAAGTGCATTCCGCAACACATCGCGAACATAGGGATATTCCGCCCGCAAATAGATATAACCCTTCGCCGCTCCAACGGCATACCCGGCCAAGGCCATCCCTTCATAGATGCTATGGGGATCGCCACTGAGCAGGACGCGATCCTTGTTCGTCCCTGGTTCTCCTTCATCGGCATTGCAAACAATATATTTTACATCTGACGCCACCGATGCAGCGTACCTCCATTTGGTTCCTGTGGGAAAACCGGCCCCACCACGACCACGCAAACCGGAATTTTGGATTTTCTCAATGACTGCTTCAGGCTTTGCCGAAGCTAAGGTTTGCCTGAGAGCCTCATAACCACCGACATCAGCGTAAGCCTTGGCACTGACCGGATCGATTACATCGACATTTCTTAAAAGAATTCTCGTTTCCTGCATTTTGCATTAAGCCTCCTTATAAAGAATTAATTTTGGTCAGTTTACATGTATTCACGAATAATCTCTTTGACTTGATCCGGGGTGATTTTCTCATACACTTTATCGTTGATGAGCGCCGCTGGAGCTGCATGACATATTCCCAGGCACTCGGTTAACTCCAAAGAAAACTTCCCATCGTAAGTCGTCTGTCCTGGGGAAATTCCCAGAACCTTGGCGAATTCCCGATAAACTTTGGCCGCGCCTTCGACGTGGCACGGTGCGCTGGCGCACATGCGAATGACATATTTCCCCCGAGGTTTTGGTGAAAAAAACGAGTAAAATGTAGCAACCCCGTACACCTTGCTCAGTGGCACTCCCAAGCCACGAGCAACAATTTTGGCGGCTTCTTCGGGCAAGGAGGACGTTCCTAGCGCCTCCTGCACCTGATGCAAGACATCAATCAAAGCGTCCCCCTGGCCAAGGTGTGCCTCGACGATTGCCCTGACGCCATCGTACCCGGTGACACTCGGAGCATTGCACTTGCAGCTTGCCTCAGTCATTTAAATCCCCTCCCAATTTTTATTGCAAAATTGAACAATTTTTTCACTGCTCAATCTCGAACCTAAAATAAACCCAATATTAAAACATTCGGATTAAGGTATTTTATCTATGAAATTCATTAAATGTGCACGCTATATCGATAAAGGCAAATCGAAGTTCCGATCACGATTCCTGTTAAGATAATTTTGCCCAAATGCCCAAAATATATCAACCACTCAAATTTATATTACCTCAAATTCCGCTTCCAGCCAAGACCCAAACACATTTTATACAATTTTTGAACATGATAGGTAAGAAACTCTCCAATCGTGCTTAAAGACGCATGATCTAGGCTAAAAGTTAATCCAAAAAAAATTACCCCTGTTCGAGACTTGCCTCGCACACCTGCGCCACTCCATTATCCAGAGTATATTTTACAACGAGACAACCACCCGGCAGCAACTGCCGACATGTAAGCCATCCTTCATCCGCAGCGGCTACGGAATTCCCCTTTTCAGCCGACGCAAGTACTGCTCCGAGGACATCGTCCAAATCAATCCCATGCTGCTCGACTTGGTGTTGGCACTCCATCGTCAAATAAACACCGCGCAGGCCATCTGCTTCGTCACACATCCCACAGCCCTCGCATTGTGAATGATCGTGGTCGCGCCTTTCCCCCTCAGCATGGGAAAAAAGATTCAGTTTCCCCTGGTGCATGCGCTTGATGGCCTCTGTCACCGCCATCCCGCCCCCGTTAAACCGCGTCACACCGATGTTTGCCAGAACGTTAAAAATTTCTGGATCGTGTACGCCGGATATTACGGCCTCGCACCCTGCCTCAATCAATTGTTGAAAGGCATCTTCCCCTTTTTGCCGATAACTGATTGCTTCAAACCCAAGCGCTTCTCCCGTATCGTCATCAATCGAGTATATCCGTAATTCTCCTCCCTGATCAGCCCGCAAGGGAATGATTTCCAAGTCCTGCCTCGAAGCAACTACAATCGCAATTTTCATTTATTCTTGATCTCCCCATTCTATAGACGTATGAATTCTTTTTTCATCATGTAGGCCATTAACAGGCCGACGAAAAAGGCAGCTCCGATATTCCACAAGGATAGTCCGGCAACGACGACGAAGATATAGAAATCCTCAGCTTCCGCTCCAATATCCCTAGCCCCGAAACACAACTCGATGCCTGTGAATAGCAAAATAACCCCCAAAATTGCCAGTGGCAGCATCGCAAACAAAACTGTGACCGAATTGCCAAAAAAAAGAGCCAGGACAACCATGAAGACACCAAGGATAATCGTTGATCCGCCTGTATGTGCCCCAAAGCGAACGTGTCCGACCATACCACCGGCCCCGTGACACATCGGCACCCCGCCCAAAACCGCGGCCATCATGTTCATAATCGAAGTTGTCAAGGCAATTTTCTTTACATTAGTCTTGCGATCTGGAAAAAGTTTATTGTTCTCGGATTCCAGTGCGATGATTCCATTGCCCAATGTCAAAGGAATTTGCGGCAAGGCCAAAAAAAGACCTCCGGCCAAGATGCCCTGCCAGGTTATCTCCGAAACAGAAAATGCCGGTAAGTTAAACTGCGGGCGGATTGCTAGAAATTCTTGTGCCCTGCCACTTTCCCAAATAAAAGAGAAAACAAATCCTAACAAGAGCAGTATAAAAATTGCCGGTATCTTTTTATTCTGCAGCAAGGCAAAGGTAATGACAATGCCCGCCAAACCAAGCCACCACGTCGTTTGCATCATTTTGATGCCTGTTGTGACAAATGTCATCCCTAGGCCAAAAATAATCCCTCTGACAACAGGCTTTTCGGCAATTCCTTTCAGCCACTCCGCCAAACCGCCTATCCCGGCGACAAACCAGAAAATGCCTGTCACCAAACTTGCTCCCAGCAGTTCTCCCGCTCCAAATGCCCCGGGGGATGCCACCGCCGCCGCTCCAATCGCTTTCATCGGCTGGACAGGAACCGGAGTCTTATACCAGATTCCAACCATAATATTTGCAACGCCAAAAACGAAAAGTATCCCCGAAGGAGCCAGGTGCAGAATCGAAAAATACGCCGCCAGAAACGGCACCAACGTACCGAGGTCGCCAAAAGCGCCCGCAATCTCAAAATGATTGAAAGAATTTTTTCCGGCAGGTATTCTAAGATTCATCAACAAGTCCTCCGTCAGTATATTTGTCATAATGAATCGCCCCGAATTCATCTTGGGTTAAAAGCAACATCTCGCCGTATCCACATGGATATCGCATCACAGCTCGCAACGCCTTGCCACTGTACAAGCACATCAAACTACGCATTACCCCTGCATGAGTAATGATTAAATAATTCTCGTTATTTTTCAAATAATCCTGTATGGCATAACCGGCCCGGGACGCAACCAAGGCAAAGCTCTCCTTGCTTCCTGAGCAGCGATAGTGCCATAAGTTGTGCCCCCTGCGGCGATACTCCGCTGGATAGGCCCGCTTAACCTCTGATCTCCGCTTCCCATCCCATTTTCCCATATCAATCTCTCTGAAGCGCCTCTCAACGACAAAGCCAATTCCAAGGACGTCAGCAATGCTCTCAGCTGTCTGCCGGGACCTGAGCAAATCACTGCATAATATTTGCGAAAAAGCACCCAAAGGAATCCTCTGGGCAATTCTGGCGACCAAGGCGCGTCCCTCGCCGGACAATCCGACGTCGGTCGCACCTAAAAAAGTATTGCGCCAGCAATGATCGACAGTACCATGTCGCATCAGCACTATTTTGCCCATCGCGACAATCTGACCATTAAATTATCTGTTAGCAGCAATTTTTTCTCGCTTTCATCGCAACGTTTCCCGGCGCGTTAAATTAATACTTGATCCGAAGCACCTAAAATGCTGCAAACATCCTCAGCAATGCGCATGGCAATTACCTTGCGCATCTTTATTATAGCAAATACTTCCGGCGAATCAGAGTGCAATGTCAGATTAGCCGCAAAACGTCTCTCGACCCCGACAAATTCATCTCCCTGAAACAACTTGTCCGCCAAATAGACCAGCGCTGCTTCGTCGATTTTTCCCTGATAGTCCAAATCTTGATGACTAGCCACAATGGCAGCTAAATCGCCATAGCCAGCGGTTGCTAGGAGACTAGCGGCGACCTGCTCGTGATCTGGTTGACCTTTGGCAAGGTCATGCAGCAAACCACCCGCCTGGGTTAAGGCGGGGGAAATAGCGTGCCCTTGATCGCTTAACCTGGTAGCGATATCGCTAGCCCATCCTCCAACCGCCAAAGAATGGCTAACCAAGCGCGGCGGAGCATCGTAACAATCCAGCAGGGCTAAACATTCATTTGCGTCCGGCGGCTGCCCTTGGCGCATCCGGCACAACTCCCGCAGATAATCATCTGGAGTATCCATATCACACATCGCATCACTCTGGCAAGTCGCCACGTCGATTAACTTGACAAGGCGGGGATTCGCGATTATCTCCCGCAGATTCTGTCGGGCATCACAGGCACTCAGGTAATTCAGCATCGCCCGATTGACCAGCAACGGATGGCCGGGAACTCCCTGCGCGACATTTCGCCAAACAATTTTTTCAGCACTAGAAAAAAAGGCGCCGGCCATCGTTTCGATTGTTAATGAATTTAATAACGGGATATCCACGGGATGCAAGACATAACCGTCCATGGTTTCGTTTTCCAGAGCCTTTGCTGCAGCCTGCACCGATGAAAACATTCCTAACGGATATTCCGCATTGTAAATCTCATTACAGCGTAAATTTTTAATCTCGACGGAAAGAACCTCTCTCTGATACCCTGAAACTACATATATTGATTCGACTCCCGCACCACGCATCGCCGTCACAAGTCTCGACAGGACACTGGCCCCGCCAAAGGGCAACAAAGGCTTAAAGGCGTGCATCCGCGATGAAAAACCCGCTGCCAAAACGACTGCCCCCAGCTTACTTTCCATGATTGCGCAACACTTGTATCATCTCGGCCACAACGCTGACAGCTATTTCAGCGGGTGTTTCGGCGGCGATCCGCAGGCCAATCGGGGCGTAGACTCTCGCAAGATCTCTCTCAGAAAAGCAACTCTCCCTCAAGCGATTCATGATTCCTTGTACCTTGGTTCGACTCCCGATCATTCCAATGTACTTGGCGGGGGTCCTTAGCGCCTGCCGCAATACCATCTCATCATGTTGATGCCCCCTGGTCACAATGACGAGAAACGTATTGTCATCAACAGTTAGCTCCCGCCATGCGTCCGCAAAAGGCGCACAAAGCACATTTACCCGAGATGGGAACCTTGCTGAATCGGCGAACTCCGGCCTGTCGTCGATTGCCCCGATACGGAAACCGCACCGCTGGGCAATGCATGCTATCTCAACCCCGACGTGACCACAGCCAAAGACGAGGCACTGCGGTTCCGGGGCGATAATCTCCACAGACAAACTGTCCCCAGAACTACCATCTGACATTTCCCCAAGCAAGGCTTTCTGGAGAAAATCTATGGATTCACTAATGCCTTGCCCGCCACACTCAGCGACAAGACTGCCTTCCCGATTAAAAAGTTGATGCGCAACGCGCCCATCTCGGAAAAAGGTCACGTATCGGCCACTCTGCCGTTGCTCGACAAAGTCCTCGAGAATACTAAAAAAACCTAAAGCATCTGCATCTGCTCCATCAATATACTCAAACAAGACCTGGACATCACCGCCGCAGGTCATGCCTAATCGCGATGAAGACTCAGCTGTCAAAACAAATTCCTCGCGCAGAGAAACGCCTTTAGACAGACACCCTGCTGCTATTTCTATCGCACGCCCTTCCAGGGCGCCGCCCCCCACTGTCCCGATCGAGACATCCTTTTCGAGAACCGCCATTTTTGACCCCCCATGACGCGGCGCCGAACCTGCACTAGAGACAAGGCTTACCAAAACAATTTTTTTCCCAGCCCGTAAAGCTTCGCCAAGCAGCTTATATGTCAGCTCCATGAATTATCTCGCCTCCTCTGTCTTTTCGACAAAAACTGTCCGCTTTTGCATATGGCCTGGCAGTGCGAGGACAGCCCTATCAATCTCCACTGCCAAACTGCCCTTTGTTCCTAACAAATATGTGATGACCGTTAAGTTGCCAAGTCTCATCTTGACCTTATCCATTAAATCTTTGATGTCCGGATAGTTGCCGCATAAAGTAGCTTTGATGCTAAACCGCCGGCTGCCGGTGTCATAATAGGCACTATAATCCGCAATCTCTTTAAAATCCAGCAAGACCTCGTCAAGCTCTAGAGCAGTCAAAGCCTTACCATCAATAAATATTAAATCAGTCACCCGTCCTTGAATCGCCGACATGACAGGCAACACCGAGCCACAGGAGCATCTTTGCGAAGAGATGCTGGCGAGGTCCCCAGTACGATAGCGAATCAGAGGCATGCCCTCCCGGGTCAAAGTCGAAAAAACTACTTCACCGACCTGATCCCGTCCCAATCTGCGTCCCGAAACCGGATCAATGATTTCAAATAGCAAGTCAGCTTCACGCAAATGGTAGCCTTGTCTCACCCCACACTCAACTCCACCTCCATAACCCATCTCGCTACTGCCATAGTGGTCAAAGACAGGGCAATTCCAAATTTGCCGCAAAGTCTTCCTGACCACAAAACCCGAGCGATCCGCACTTAAGAGAATTGCCTTGAGGTGATGCCGGCAACCTTGCATGTTTTTCTGCCAATACAAGGCCAGGGCTCTTACCCAAGCCGGAATGCCGACAATAACATTGATCTTTCGATTCAGGATCATTCGACTAATTAAATTGCTGTCAGCAGGAGGCCATTCACACCACGCCTTACACCCGAATCTAGCCAGAGCTTTGGTCAAAAGGTCTCCGATACTCCCTGGCCTTTCACCCGGCATCAAAATCAGGACATTATCCCCCGGGCGAGTTAAGTTGGCCATTCCCCAACGGAAAAAATCAGTGGTCAATTCCATATCAGCTTCGCTAAAAAAAATCTTCTTGCTAACTCCGGTAGTTCCAGAAGTTTGCAAGGTCAGAACACGGCTAATCTTATCAAGACCAGTGCAAAGAAACTCTGTTGGTTCGTTACGCAATGCCCACTGCTCTGTTAAAGGCAAGGAATCCAGATCCGCTTTGTTATGTATTTTATCTACATCAATCCCCGCCAAGTGACGGCGATAAAAAAGTGCATGTTGCCGCGCGAAAATCATCGTTTCTTTGAGTTTAGCCAGCTGATATGCTTCGATGTCATTATATGTCATGGCTTGAGGCGCAATCCCCAACTTGCCTGCAATCCAATCGTCCAACGTACTCTTCCCGTTCATCCCCCGCTCATCTCCTCTTTAATCGCGCGCCATTTGTCGATGTCAGATTCCACGCACAAAAAGGAACTCGCCTAAACTCATTTGTTAAGACATGCAACGTGCAATTTTTCAATCGATTGAGGTCAATATCGGTCCCGTCCTGAAAAAACTTTGCCGTAATCGTAAAGGTGGATTGGCGAAAAGAGCTGGCAAGCCGCTCCCACCCATCGGCCTCACCCTCGGCCTGCGCTCCGGCCCAGCGGTTGGCAATAAACGCGCTCTGGCGGACTGCTTTGCTGGCGCAGCAACACAATGTGCTATTATCGGACTTTCGCTTCACAGCAAGCTGCCCACTCACCAAGGAATACTCCCCTTGCAAAGAGCATAAAGCATGATTCCCCCCTGCTGCAAAAAAATCATCCGGGGAAAAAGGGGAATCGTCGTATCCGGTTAACAGCTCTATCAGCTCCGGCAGGGTAATTTTAGCTGGCATCGCCTCAGGAATCCTCCCAAAAGACGAACAGGGCTGCAAATGCACCCCACGTACCGTGGGGGCGTTCTCGAGGGCGTACTGGATAATTTCTTTGAGCTTCAAATCGTTGACACCGCGAATCAATGTCGCCACAAGCACGACACCGAGTCCGGCTGCCTGGCAATTCTGCACCGCTTTCATTTTCGTTTCCAATAAGGGCCTGCCTCTGATGACACGATAAACCGCATCGTCCATGGCATCAAACTGTAAAAAAACAGTGGATAGCCCAGCCCGTTTCAACTGATCAGCGTAAGAGACCTCTTCGGCAAGTCTGACTCCATTAGTGTTAAGCTGAAAAAAGTTGAAATTTCTGGCCTTCCCTGCAGAAATCAGCTCCGGCAAGTGACAAAAAAGTGTGGGTTCTCCCCCGGAAAAAAGCAGATTAGCATGGGGCGCCTTCTGGGCCAGATAGTCTAGCCCCAAGTTGATCTGTTCTAGATTTTCCCATTGGTCTCCGCGACTACGGTTAGAATCCGCGTAGCAAACAGGGCAGGCGAGGTTGCAGCTGTCCGTTAATTCCAACATCACGCAACAGGAATCACTCTGATGTTCCTGACACAGACCACATCCATTAGGGCAATCGCTATTGGTAATCGTATTTATATCCTTTTCTCCTGGATTATTAAAAAGCTGGTCACCCCAACTTGAGTCAGGCAATCCTAACCCCCACACCATAGCTACAAAGCGCCCATGATCAGGACAAGTCTTGTCCATAAGAACCCGACCTGCATCATCGCGACGGTATTCTGCCGCTATTTTTCTCAAACAAATCGGGCACAAGCTTGTTGTTCTGCCGACCAGCTCACCACTATTGTCACCAATTTTTAACGTGCTCATTTTTTTCTGTCATGTGAATGCAGCATCGACCTCAATCCCCCTGCTTCCGTACCTGCCTAATTATTCTAAAATTACTTTTATTCTTACGAAAAAGCGATAATCCACAGTGCAGATTATCGCATCCCGCCACAATATATAAAGCAGGCGAGGCGCCAGGTGAGTGATTGGGCGCAAGGATGTGGCGTCCAATCAGGCGCCATCGCCATACTTTCGAAAATTAATCCGCCCGTCAGCTAACTGCAATTAACAGCAGGCGTTCTATTCAGACTTGCCAAAGGCGCAGTCAGGGAAGTGACAACTCGGACAGGCTGTACATAATCCGCCGTGGCCCAGAGCGACGATATCGGATTTTTTAAGATGCTCTCCAGCTAACAACCGCGGCAAAACCAGATCAAAAACCGAAGCACCATGATACATCACACATCCCGGCAGCCCAAGTATGGGGACGTCACCGATATAAGCAAGCATCAGCATTGCGCCAGGTAAAGCCGGCGCTCCGTAAGTAACCACATGACCACCAGCCGCCTTGATTCCGGTAGGGCTCAAATCATCAGGGTCAACGGACATTCCTCCGGTAACTAAAATCAGTTCAGCCCCTTCGGCAAGCAGCCCATGAATCGCGTCCGCAATCTGTTCCACACTATCATCGACAATTGCCTGACGCAGAATGGTAAATCCATAATCAGTAGCTTTTTTCTGCAAGACAGGTCCAAAAGCATCCACTATCCGACCATGAAAAACCTCACTACCGGTAGTGACAATGCCGGCTTTGAGAGCTTTCGTCGGCAAAACCCTAAGTATAGGGCCGTTCAACAAACACATTTCTTCGACATGCTTAATCTTACGAGCATCGATAACAAGCGGAATAATTCTGGTTCCAGCTAATTTGGCTCCGGCTTTTACATACCGATTATTATGAATGCTGGCAAACATCATTTGCTCTTCGTCATTGATGCGATAAAGATTATCGATATCCACTTTGACCAAGCCATCGATAGTAGATAGCAGCTCGATTTTACCCTCCTTGGGACCCTCTAGACGAATATTCTCCCCGGCAGTCGCAAGAGCGATGCGCAAGGCAGCATCATCCTCATGGACAAAAGCATCGTTAATTTCGTAGACATACAGATGCTCTTTGCCAACATTCAGCAAATGAGGAATATCTTCTACCTGGACAACATGGCCCTTTCGGAACAATGGCCCTTTCGACTCGCCACGCACAATCCTCGTGATGTCGTGACACAATACCATCCCAACGGCTTGTTGCACTTCCACCGTCCTAAACTGCATTTATTTCTTTCCTTTCCCATTAGGCCTATATTTCTGAACAAAAAATACTTAAAGGAGCATCAAATGCCGCACCATAAGTAAAGTCATACAATCAATCGACCAGCGACCAGCGACCAGCGACCAGCGACCAGCGACCAGCGACCAGCGACCA
>CAZWXO010000028.1:19858-22355 GCA_964637885.1 uncultured bacterium | reverse complement strand
GGCTAAGCAAAAATCAGAAGAAAGTTATAAAATTCATTCCTTTTGATGTTAAAGTCGGCTAATCAAGATGGAATGATTTGCGTTGTTTTAATTTATGTTTGATTAATAGGAGTTTTAGGTACGTGAGGTTATTAATAATCTGATGGCACTTAGAGTTAAGTTTTAAAATTTGAGGGAGGTAGTATGGCATTGGAGCTTATTGATAAGGCATTAGTGGCAATATCCAAGAGCGATTTTATCTCAGGAAAAGAAATATTGCTAGAGCTCCTAAAAGATAAGCCGACCGACTCGGTTGCACTTTATAATTTAGGCATGTGCTACAGCGAGCTCGGCATTATTTTTGAGTCGATTGAATGCCTTGAGAAATGTGTCAAGTATGACTCTGGAAACTCCAATGCCTATGTCGCATTGGGTTTTTCATATTATAAAAACGATGAAAGTGATAAAGCCTTTAATGCTTTTAAAAAAGCGCTTGAAATACATCCTGAAAATTTCTATGCCCTCAAGAATATTGGAAGCCTGGCGGCGCGAAGAGGGGATTTTGTCGAGGCTTTAAAATATTTTGAGGCGGCGGACCGGATTCAGCCTGATGTGCCTGAAGTAATTTGCGCGCTGGCCTCGATTCATGAAGATTTGGGGAATCAGGATGAGGCTGATTTTTATCATCGTAAAATTAACTCCCATAATGAAATTGAGACTCTGGCGGAGGCGACCATCCAAATCGCATCTGATCTAGCCATCGCATCGCTCACAAAGGATGGCCCGCGTCTTGATGCGGTGGCGTATTTCCTCGAAGCCTTCGAATTGTTTACCCATATGGATATAGAGGAAATCAAAAAAATCTCTTTTGAGATTGCGAGAAAAGGTGTGGCTGGGCTCGCTATAAATGATTCTGAAAAAGTGTATGCATTGAATTCGATAACAGGTGAATACACGGGACTTAATCTGTTATGTATGATGTATGTGGGTTTTAGTCGTTTTGATGTTGATAGCCTGCCTGTCCCAGAAGCTTTGCAGGATGAATTCAAAATGGCGCAAATGATGTACAGGAGAAGACGCGATGAATATTAATGAGCTCAAGGAGCCCGCAGGAATAATTCCGGAAGTGGTTGATATAGCTGGTCTCGTCAAACAGGTTTCAGGAAAAGATATCGATATCAGAGTGGTGAAAGACATTGCGACGGATGCTTTGACAAAAATGGCACGGGCTAACGCCAGCGAACATTTGATGCTGATAAATCAAAGCCAGCTGCCTCGGGCCAATCACTTGATTGCCCATGAATGCTGCCATATTTTAAGGATATTTGCCGTGGATGCTGACAAACGGCTGATGTCTGCTTCAGACAGAGATTCGATGGCAAGGGCGATGCGGGAAATCGAACCGGAGGCAAGAAGAATTATCCCAGCCGAATTGATAGAAAAAATCATGAGATTCTGGATTGAAGGCATCAGTATGCAGCTGGCGAATCTTCCCGTGGACGCGAGTATCGAAAAGTGGCTTTTTGAGAATTACAAAGGATTAAGGGCTCATCAGGCTGAATCAATGAAAGCAGTCGCGGATAAAGCGCTTGCTGATTTGTCAAAGAAAATCGAGGGTTCGGTTGCATCCAAGATATTTCTCTCAGCTAACGCCATGGCTTATGCGTATCTCAGGGCAACCAGCGAAATAACCGGGGAAAATCATAATAAAAAATTCTATGACTTTCCTAATATACTTGATGTGGGGAAAAAACTATTCAATACTATTGATGTGGATAAAGAAGATTTTAACGGTGATTATGCCACAATCAATAAATGGGCGGAGCTGTTGTCTATTCAGGACTGGTTTTACTGGATGGATTTCGAGGCTGTGCCGAGCACTTATTATGCTGACATACGATATCAGCTATAAAGGCGGCTAAGGTTTTGCACAGAAGGCTTGGAGTGCTACCCACATCTGCCAAAGGATGGTGCTCAGACTTGAGTTGAATTTGCTTAGCTGAAGTGACGGCGAGTTAGCAAAAGACTTGCTGAAATGGACTAATCTTGTGGCCTTAACAAGACAGGTTGGCGACTATTTGTTATAATTTAAAGCACTCAAGTCTCAAGGGAAAAATTCCCTGGTTTATACCAAAAAATGAGAGGAGATGGCGGAATGCTGCGGAGAAAGATGTTGGTCATGGCAATGTCCCTGGCGTTGGTGATGGGGATGGCGGCTGGTTGTGGCGGTGGAGGGACTGAACCGGAGTTACCCTCTGAGCCGGTAATTGGTGTAATCGTCGGCCATGCTACAGGAGACGATGGCAATACTGTTTCAATGCTTGTTGGTGGCGAGGCAGTTGACTACGCTGTTGCAGAGGAAATGTACGAGGGCCTGGTCGCTAACTGGGATGAATACAGCCATTGGGGTCTCTATCAGGCAGAGTTTAATGATGAAGGGGCCATTAACAGCTTGGAGTACGGAGCTGGTGTCGTTGATATTATCGGAATATATGCTGACAAGTACACGAAGAAAGAG
>CAZWXO010000028.1:0-19848 GCA_964637885.1 uncultured bacterium | reverse complement strand
TAGCGATGATCCGGAAGATTTGCCGGGATTTTCTACCGAAGTTAACGAAAGCCTGACTCCGGCGAATGGGGAAAGCTTCGCGGTGTCACCTGAAGCTGTTGTTTATGTGGAAGGTTCCGATGGGCTCTTTATGACAGGGGATACAGGTTACATCACGGGAGCGGGCTACGATTACATTGAGTTTTATGACGTCGATGGCGACGGGGTCTACGACATCGTCATTGTCTGGTTGGTTTGATGACTGAGCTGACATAGATTTTAAAATAAAGCCACCGGTGATTTACCGGTGGCCTTGGTGGCGCCTGCGGGCGCCATTTTCAATATCTGTTTAACTTCATCTTTAGGAAAAATTTGCGGTTAATTAAGATTGTCCCCTTATAATTATTCAGGCAGTAGCATAAAAAGGCAGCGTGTGGTTATTCTGGCACAACTGTTGCATTAAAAATGGGGTGATGCCACAGAGACTTTATGTTTTTCCACGAATTATGCATTTTCTGCGATGGTAGATGTTTTTACCAAGGCAAAACAATGCTATAATGACTCAAACTAATTGTTAAAGTGACTCAAATGAAGAGATCCTATTATTCAGGTAAGGAGGGTGAGCTTGTTGTCAGTTGAAAAAATAGTTTGCGACATCAAAGAAACTGAGGCTTTGGCCGAAAAGAAAATCCAGGAAGCCACAGCGGTCACAAAAGGAAAGATTACCGAAGCTCGGACGAAAGCAGAGCAAATGGTCGAAGATCTAAATGAGCGGAAAAATGCCGAGATTAGAGACGCCATCGCTACGGTGCGCTCCGAAACACAAGGAGAGATTGCCGCAGCTAAAAATCAGAATGCACAAAAGTGCGAAGGGATCAAAACTGGTGCAGCAGATAGGATGGAAGCAGCGGTCAGACTTGTCACAGAGAGGATTGTGAGTTTCAATGGCCATAGCTGAAATGCGCAAAGCCAGCATCATCACCCTTTTATCAGAAAAGGATGAAGTTGTTAGACGGCTGCAAAGGTTCGGAAAATTTCAGGTCCTTGACCTGGATGAAGATCAGGCTTGTGAGCTGTATGGCAAGGTCGAGCTGGACGAGGATGCCTCCCAGGTAGCTGATTACGAAGAAAAAATCAGCGAGGCCAAATATGTGATTGATTTTATCAATCGCTATGACGAAGTCAAGAAATCTCCCTTCAGCAAACCACCCGTCTTGTCGGAGCACGATTATGAGGCGTATCTTTCCGAGCAGGGGACTTTGCATAGAATATTTTTAGATTGCAAAGAATATGACCGAAAGTTTGCCGATTTAAAAAATCGCGAGGCCAAGGCAAATTTGACGATTGCCAGTTTGAAGCCTTGGCTGGGCATCAATATTTCCCTTGAGGATATTGTCAGTACAGAACACATCTTCGTTACGACAGGCTTTGTCTTATACCCGGAGCGGGAAGCCTTTATTAATGCTTGTAAAGAAGATGACCGCGAGATATATTTCGAGGAAATCAGCACCGATGAAGACAATGCGTATTTCTTTCTGCTGTGTCACAAAGACCACCAAGCAGAGGCGCAAAATCTGCTGAAGGATTTTTCTTGGACAAAGATTCATTTTGAGGGTCTGACTGGGACGCCTGAGGAAAATACCGCGACCTACACCTGGGAGCTCACTGAAGTTGCTAAAACCAAAGAAGAGCTTGATACTGAGGCAGCCAAGCTATCCCAACATCGCTTTTTCGCTCAAGCGCTCTACGACGTTTTTACCATCGAGCGGGATCGCTATGCGATTGCGGAAAACTTTGCGCGAACGGAGCATGTTGTTCTGGTCAATGGATGGGTCCCCGCCAAGCGGGTAGACGAGATGATTGGCGCCTTAAAGGCTACGACAGATAAAGTCAGCATTCAGTTTGAAGAAGTCTCCGACGACGAAGAGATTCCAATCTTGCTGGAGAACTCCAAATTATTCCGCCCTCTGGAAATGATCACGGAGCAATTTGGTTTACCTAATTTTAAGGAAATCGATCCCAACTTTGTTATGGCACCGTTCTATGTGATGTTTTTTGGAATGATGGTCAGCGATGCCGGCTACGGAATTGTTTTGGCCTTGATGACTGCGGCAGCTCTCTACTACATGCATACCAAAGGGGCCATACGCAAACTGCTGGGGATTTTATGCCTTGGTGGCATCTCAACTGTTTTTTGGGGGGTCCTCTTTGGAGGCTGGTTTGGGGTGTCCTTAAAGCCGCTTTGGTTTAATCCCCTGGATGATCCGCTGAAGATGTTAATTTTTTGCTTAGGGATTGGAGTTGTCCAGCTCTATATTGGGATGCTTCTCAACGCCTACAAAAGCTATTTAAATGGACATTTCAAGGATGCCTTAATGGATGAGGGCCTGTGGCTGATTTTTTTATCGGGTTTGATTATGATGGCAGTGCCCCCTGTAGCTGAAATCGGTAAGTATATGGCTATCGGAGGCGCTATCGGGCTTGTCCTGACGCAAGGTCGCCGGGAAAAGAGTATTATTAAGAAACTGCTTTTAGGCATTCTCAGTTTATACAATGTCACAGGCTTTTTAGGTGATGTACTGTCATACTCCCGTCTGTTCGCGCTGGGTTTGGCGACAGGGGTTATTGGACAGGTCGTTAATTCCATGGCGCTCTTGATTGGGGAAAGCTCGGTTATCGGGATGGTTTTGATGGTTGTCTTCATGGTTTTTGGACACACCTTCAATATAGCGATCAATGTTTTGGGAGCTTACGTTCATTCCTGCCGTCTCCAATATGTAGAATTTTTCGGTAAGTTCTATGAGGGAGGAGGCAAGCCTTTCACACCATTCGCCGCCCAAACTAAGTATTTTTCAAATAATTAAACACAAAACAGGAGGAAGATATTATGGAATTCATGAGTGCAAACACAGGACTTTTCTTAGCTTTTCTGGGGTCTGCTATTGCTGCGGGATTTGCCGGAGCGGGCTCAGGTATCGGTATTGGAATTGTCGGGCAGGCAGCTGCCGGCGTCGTGACAGAAGATCCCAGTAAATTCGCCCGTACCTTGCTGCTGCAGGCTCTTCCGGGAACACAGGGCATCTATGGATTGTTGATTGCCTTTTTGATTTGGTCCAAGGTTGGTGTTTTTGGCGGTTTTGAAGTTGTCACGATGGAGAATGGTCTCTTATTGTTGATGGCTGGCTTGCCGATTGGTATCGCCGGATATTTCACCGCTATTTATCAAGGTAAAGCTGCTGCTGCAGGTTGCGCGATGATTGCAAAGCGCCCTGATGAGCTGGCCAAAGGAATGGTATTTGCGGCGATGGTTGAAACTTACGCTGTGCTGGCGTTGTTGGCCTCCTTCTTGATGCTTAACTCGATTGTTCTATAAGGGAGATCTATGATGATTGGCATTGAAAAAATCAAAGACACGATTATCAGCGATTCTGAGAACAAAGCTCAGGAAGTTCTTCAGGATGGCGATAATCAGGTGGCAGCAATTTTGGCTGATGCCAAAAAGCTGTGCCAGGAAAAAGAAGCAGATTTAAACAAGGTCATGGATTACGAAAAGACCCAGGCTCGCAAGATTATGTTGTCCATGGCGGAACTGGAGATGCGCAACGACATTCTCTTCGCCAAGCAGGATATTATCGACAAAGTTTTTGCTGAAGCAGTCGTCCGCTTGAATGGGATGCAGAAGGAGCGCTACCAGGATTTGATCAAGACAATGCTGATGGCTTCGGTTGAGGCAGGGGATGAAGAGGTGCTCTTTTCTAAAGTAGGTCTGGAAAAACTGTCGCCAGATTTCATCGATAAGATTAACCAGGAGCTGGCCGGCCAAGGCAAGCAAGGCAAGCTGACAGTGTCAACCGAGACGCCGAACATCGATGGTGGCTTTATCATTCGTAACAAAGGAGTCGAGATTAACAACTCCTTCGCTGCCTTGGTCAATGTTTATCGGGATGAGTTGGAAACGGAAGTTGCCGCAGTATTGTTTTAAAACCCATTCCGATAAGAGGAGGCTAGAGTATGGAAGATAGCTATCTGTATCCGGTGGCCCGGACTCGGGCCTTGGAGACAAAGTTACTCGACAAATTGCAAATAGACAGAATGATCGATGCTAAGGACTGCGATGATGTCATGCGCATCCTGGCCGAGACGGATTATGCCTGTGAAATTGCCGAAAGCTATAGTTCGCAGGATTATGAAAAAATGCTGCTGGAAGAAACCCAGTATGTGTTTAATTATCTAAAAGAGGTATCTCCCTCTGCTGAGCTTGCCAAGATTTTTCTACTTCGATATGACGTCCAAAATCTTAAAGTGTTGATGAAAAGCAAGATGCTAGGTGAGGAATACGATCATTTATTGCTGGACATTGGCAACTACCCCCTTAACGTTTTAAAAGAGGCGGTTCGGGAAAGTGATTTTCAGGCATTGGATTCGGCTTTAGTTACCGGTTTGAACTTGATTCTTGCCGAGTGGGCTGTGAAACAAGACCCTCAGGCGATCGATATCGTTCTGGATCGCTGCCAATATCAAATGATGTTTAGGTGGGCCGAGGAGAGTGGCGAAGCATTTTTGCTTGAGTTCGTCAGTACTCTGATTGACATCTCGAATATCCGCACCTTCTTTCGGGTGCGGGAGACAGGACAGGGGAAAGATTTTTTACAGAGTGTTATCTTGCCCAGTGGAAAATTGGGTGAAGAATTTTACCGCAACTTTTTTGATGAACCGGTCGAAGCGATTGTCAGTCAACTAGTATACACAGACTATAGCCAGATTATCGAAGAAGGTATGGAAATCTACCAGCAGACAAAAACGTGGACGCGATTTGAAAAGCTCCTCGACAATTACTTGATGGACGTTGCAAAAAAAGGTAAGTACGCTTCCTTCAGCATCGAGCCGCTCATCGGTTTTATGGTTGCCAAGGAATACGAGATTAAAGGAATTCGGATGATTATGGTTGGGAAGAACAACAAAATTCCCAACGATGTAATCAGAGAAAGATTGAGAGATGCCTATGTATAAGATCGGAGTAATCGGTGACAAGGACACCATTATCGGATTTAAATCATTGGGGATATCAGTTTTTCCCACCATCGATTTTAAAGAGGCCCATAAGCTTGCTCTGCGGCTTTCCAACGAGAAATATGCGGTGATATTGGTTACTGAACAGCTGGCGATAAATATGCAGGAGACCTTTGAGCTGTTTAAGGAACAAATTACCCCGGCGCTGATAGTCATTCCTAACAATCAAGGCTCATTGGGAGTTGGGATGGAAGCCGTTAAAGACAGCGTTAAAAAAGCGATCGGGGTTGACATATTATTTGGGAAAGAAGGGTGATAACTTGAAACAGGGCAAAATTATAAAAGTTTCCGGGCCTTTGGTCATCGCGGAAGGCATGGGAAACGCAAAAATGTACGATGTGGTTAGAGTCAGTGAGAAAAAGCTGATTGGGGAAATTATTGAAATTCGCGGTGACAGGGCTTCAATTCAGGTTTATGAAGAAACCTCCGGACTTGGGCCGGGTGAGCCGGTTTTTACTACCGAAGAGCCTTTGAGCGTGGAGCTTGCTCCTGGGCTGATCGAGTCGATTTTTGATGGAATTCAGCGTCCCTTGGACGTTATTCGGGCCGCAGTTGGCGATCATATCACACGCGGTATCGAGGTCGACAAGCTGAATCGAGAAAAGAAATGGCACTTTAAGCCAGCAGTGGCTAAAGGTGAGGCCGTGGAATTCGGCGATATTTTAGGAACGGTACAGGAGACGACGATTGTCGAGCATCGTATCATGGTTCCTTTTGGCATGGCCGGAACAATCGAGGAGATTGCCGAGGGCGATTTTACGATTGTCGACACGATTGCCAAAGTGAAATGCGAAGATGGCGTCAAGGATGTACAAATGCTGCAGAAATGGCCTGTTCGTCGCGGCCGAACCTATAAAGAGAAGCTGTCTCCCACGGATCCAATGACGACCGGCCAGCGGGTTGTCGATACATTTTTTCCGGTTGCCAAGGGTGGAACAGCTTGTATTCCAGGGCCTTTTGGCAGTGGCAAGACAGTTGTTCAGCATCAGCTGGCCAAGTGGGCTGATGCCGAGATCGTCGTTTATATCGGTTGCGGTGAACGTGGCAATGAGATGACCGACGTTTTGATGGAGTTCCCCGAGCTAAAAGATCCTAAAACCGGTGAACCCTTGATGAAACGAACAGTGCTTATCGCCAATACTTCGGATATGCCGGTTGCGGCGCGGGAAGCTAGTATTTATACAGGGATTACAATCGCTGAATATTTCCGCGATATGGGTTACTCGGTGGCCTTGATGGCCGACTCGACTTCTCGTTGGGCGGAAGCCTTGCGCGAGATGTCGGGACGACTTGAAGAAATGCCCGGTGAAGAAGGCTATCCTTCCTATCTTGGCTCTAAGGCGGCCGAATTTTACGAACGAGCCGGTAAAGTAATTTGTGCCGGCAAAGATAACCGTCAGGGCGCGCTAACCGCTGTCGGCGCAGTTTCGCCTCCCGGTGGTGACTTATCCGAGCCTGTTACCCAGGCGACCTTGCGGATTGTTAAGGTGTTCTGGGGCCTTGATTCGGCGCTGGCTTACCGTCGGCATTTCCCGGCGATTAACTGGCTCCTGAGCTATTCCTTGTATTTGGATAAATTAGGGGACTGGTTTAACGGCGAAGTGGCCAAGGACTGGACTGAGCTGCGGGCTGACATGATGCGACTGCTTCAGGAAGAAGCGGAGTTGCAGGAAATTGTGCGCCTCGTTGGTATCGATGCCCTCTCCCTCGGCGATCGACTGACGCTGGAAACGACCAAGTCAATCCGGGAAGACTTTCTGCATCAGAATGCTTTCCATGATATCGATAGCTACACTTCCGTACACAAGATGTATCGGATGCTCAAGGCGATGGCGCTATGCCACCAGCTTTGCAAGGATGCCCTCAGCAGAGGGGCGCTCTTTAAAGACTTGGTCAATCTCTCCGTTCGTGAGAAAATTGCCAAATCGAAACTTATTTTGGAAGACAATCTGCACGAGTTTGACAGTTTAGAAGCAGAGATCAAGGAACAGGTTGCTGCTACCCTGCAGAATGGAGGAGAAGCCGCCCATGCTTAAAGAATATAAAACAGTTGTCGAAGTTGCCGGTCCTTTGATGCTAGTGGAAAAAATCGCTGATATTAAATACAACGAATTGGCAGAAATCGAATTAGGCAACGGAGAATTGCGTCGGGGACGTGTGCTGGAGGTTAGTGGCGACACTGCTCTTTTACAGCTCTTCGAAGGCTCCCAGGGGATAAATATTAACGAATCCAAGGTTCGCTTTTTAGGACATGGGCTGGAATTGCCTGTTTCCATGGACATGCTGGGCCGAGTTTTTGACGGGCTAGGGCGTCCAAAGGATGGCGGGCCCAAAATAATTCCTGAGAAAAAGCTGGATATCAACGGTAACCCGATTAATCCGGCTGCTCGGGATTACCCCTCCGAGTTTATCCAAACGGGTATATCAGCGATCGACGGCCTAAACACTTTGGTTCGTGGCCAGAAGCTCCCGATTTTCTCCGGCTCGGGTCTGCCTCATGCCAACTTGGCAGCGCAGATTGCCCGGCAGGCCAAGGTTCTCAATGCTGACAGTAATTTTGCTGTTGTTTTTGCAGCGATTGGAATCACCTTTGAAGAAGCTGACTACTTTATTTCCGACTTCACCAAGACTGGCGCTATCGAGCGTGCGGTATTGTTCATGAACTTAGCTAACGACCCGGCGATCGAGCGTATTGCAACTCCCCGGATGGCTTTGACTGCTGCCGAGTATCTGGCTTATGAAAAGGATATGCACGTGCTGGTCATCACAACGGATATTACCAACTATTGCGACGCCCTGCGGGAAATTTCCGCCGCTCGTAAAGAAGTGCCGGGTCGCCGTGGCTACCCGGGTTATCTCTATACCGATTTGGCGACGCTATACGAAAGAGCCGGTCGAATCCGCGGGCGCAAAGGCTCGATTACGCAGATTCCGATTCTCTCGATGCCTGAGGATGACAAGACGCATCCGATCCCCGATTTGACGGGGTACATCACCGAGGGGCAGATTATCTTGAACAGAGATTTGCATCGGAAGGGAATTTCTCCGCCAATCGACGTGCTCCCATCTTTGTCTCGTTTGAAGGACAAGGGTATCGGGCATGGCAAGACGCGGGAAGATCATGCCGACACGATGAATCAGCTGTTTGCTTCGTATGCCCGGGGCAAAGAGGCCAAGGAACTGGCCGTTATCTTGGGTGAAGGCGCCCTCAGCGACGTTGACAAGCAGTTCGCCCGCTTTGCTGACGAGTTTGAAAAGGTTTACGTTTCTCAGGGTGAGCACGTTGACCGCCCTATCGAGGAGACTTTGGCTATTGGTTGGAAGCTCTTAGGGATTCTGCCGCGGGCCGAATTAAAACGCGTCAAAGACGAGTTGATTGATAAGTACATGGTTAAAGGGGATGCTTAGTCATGGCTATAATGCAAGTCAATCCAACGAGAATGGAATTGACTCGCCTGAAAAAGCGTCTCAAGACAGCCACCCGGGGACATAAGCTGTTAAAAGACAAACAGGACGAGTTGATCAAAAGGTTTATCGAACTGGTTCGTAAAAACAAGGAACTGCGGGAAGAGCTGGAAAGTGAGCTACATCTGGCTTACCAGGCATTTCTCCTTTCTAGCGCTGTTATGTCGCCGGAATCCTTGGAAGAAGCGATTATGTACCCGACACAAAAAATGGAGTTAAAGCTCTCCACCAAAAATATCATGAGCGTCGAGACTCCTGTTTTCGAGATGGAGGAGCAATCCGGCAATATTCAGTATCCATACGGCTTTGCCACTACTTCAGGTGAGCTGGATAACGCGATTGCTTCGATGCAAAAAGCCTTTGGACGCATCGTCGAGTTGGCCGAGGTGGAGAAAGTTTGCCAGTTGCTGGCTAATGAAATTCAGAAAACGCGACGCCGGGTTAACGCTCTGGAATACATCATGATTCCTCAGCTTCAAGAGACGATTAAATTTATCACGATGAAGTTGGACGAAAATGAGCGCGGTAACCGGGTGCGGTTGATGAAGATCAAGGATATGGCAGGCTAAATCTTTAAACTTGTTATCTTTGCATGAATAGGAAGAGGGGCTACCCAGTGAATCGGGTAGCCCCTCTTTTTTAGTCAATGCTCTGATTTTGTTGGCTGGGCCGCAGCATGATCTGGATGATTTCCTTGTCTGTCTCCCGCATCCCCACCTTGCCTAGATAGCCAACGTTGTCGATGGTGTTCTCAACTCCCTTGGTGACAATGCCATCGCCGCCGCGAAATTGCTGACCCTCGAGGTACATATAGTAGCCGAGCAGTCCAGCGTCGACAGAGGCGGCCACCTTGGCGGCGCAGGAGGCCTTGGCCCCGTCGCAAATCATTCCGGAGACGATGGCGACTGCGTTGACGATGGTGTGGGCTACCTCCGGATAGCCGCCGCCGAGCAGGTAGGCTACCCCGGCTCCGGCGCCACAGCCGGCACAGACAGCGCCGCAAAAGGCAGACAAAGGGCCGATGCCGGTTTTTTGATGGATGGTGCAGAGATTGGCGACGATCAGCGCCCGGTACAGGCGCTGGTCATCGATGCCGAATTCTTTGGCGTATTCGATGACCGGCAGCGAGACCGTCAGTCCTTGGTTGCCACTGCCGGAATTGATGATGGCCGGCAGGGGGCACCCGCCCATGCGGGCATCAGAAGCGGCAGCTGTGACGGCTTTGGCTCGATTGGTAATGTCATTGCCGTAGCGGGCGAAGAGCACCTTGCCGATATTGGCCCCGTAGTCTTCGCGCAGTCCGGCTTCAGCTAAGGCGACATTAAAGGCGATTTGTCGGGCTAGTACCGGGGCAACTTCCGCTAGATCCACTGTATCGGCGAACTCCAATATCTGCTGGATATTTAAGGTGCTGCGGTCTGTTTTACGGGTTTCCGTCCGGTCGCCCTCGGGAATTGCAAGCAGGATGCGCTCATCCAGTTGTAAAAAGACGATGTTGGTGTGTCGGTCAGCTATCTGCAACTTGACGCTGCGGTGGCCAGCTCGCATCGTAATTACCAGGTCGAAAATGCGGGAAGACTCAAGCAACTGGACCTTAATCAAACCCTGAGCGAGGTATTGGGACGTGGCCTCGCGCTGGGCAGCATCGACCTCGGCAATTACTTCTAGGTCTTTTTCCGGTTTACCGGCGATAATTCCTACTGCGGCGGCTGCTTCGATTCCTTTTAGTCCCCCTGTATTAGGGATGATGACGCTTTTTACATTTTTAATGATGTTGGCGCTGGCCTCCACTAGGACTTGCTCTGCTAACTCTCCTAATTCTTTTTGAGCAACAGCACAGCCATAGGCAATAGCAATCGGCTCGGTGCAGCCCATCGCCGGGACGAGCTCCTCATGCAGAATGTTGACGTAGTTTTGGTACAAGGCATCATTTTTATCCATGGATTACCTCACTCCTAATTTAAAATTGCGACAGACCATAATAGTGCTTTAAAGGTGTACGCATTTTCTGGTAGACATCCGATACGATGGCATTATCATCCTTGATCACATTGCTCACTCCCTATTCCTCGTTGGTCGGGGAAGGGATTCAAGGCTGCGCAAGGAAAGAACATGGATAGTGACGGCAATACCAACGATTGCCAAAAAGATCCGCAAGTGAAAGCTTGCAATCAGGAACATTGACACGAGCAGTGACAGCCATAAGAGGGCAATCGTGCTGATTTTTAAGCTGCGTTTAATGGCCCGATGGTTGATGTAATTGTCGAGGTATGGCCCCAGCAAGGGGTGTCGCATCAACCAATGATACAAGGGAGCCGAGCTGCGCAGATAGCAAAAGGCCGCCAGGAGTAAAAAAGGCGTCGTCGGCAAGACAGGTAAGATAATCCCTATTAGACCCAAGCCCAAGGACAAGGACCCTGTAAAAATCAGCAGAAATTTTTTGACATGGCTTGGCATCGTCAACACCCTTACTGGGAAAAACGCAGGCTGGTTTTTTTGAGTTCGCGAATGCTTGGTAAAATAACAAAATGGCTGATACCTTGTGCTTTGGCAAAGGTCTCGACCATGGAGCCGATAGCATCAGGTACACGGCTATGACACATAGCGTAAAGATTATACGGCCAATCCGGATAACTTTGCCGCTGATAGCAATGGCTGACGAGAGGCGAGGTGGCCAAGGCTTGGCCAATGCGGTCAATCTCGTCCGGGGCAGCAACAAAAACGGCCATCGCATTTTCCGCATAGCCTGCCTGCTTGTGATGCAGGATGGCGGCAATGCGCTTTAGCTTGCCGCTATCCTGTAGCTGACGAAGCTGCTGGACAAACTCTGTTTCACTGATGTGCAGCAGTCCGGCCATTGTCGCGTAAGGGTTTTCCGACAAAGGGATATCGCCTTGCAGTAGGTCGACGATCATTTTTTCCAGTTCTCTTGGCATCAGCGTTCCTCCATGGGGAAAAATACCTTGAGTTTGTAACTTTTTATCCGCGGGAATTGGTAGAGTTGCATGGTCGGAAAGCGGTTTTTTAAACCGTCAAGAAATATCTCTGCTTCATCGGTAGTAGCGGTTGCCAAGGTAAACCAGAGATTGAGACGACCTTGGCGCAAGTAGTTATGCGTGACGCCAGCGTGGTCGTTCAAGGCTGCGACCACTTCCGCGATATCATTTTCAAGGACTTGGGCCCCGACTAAGAGGCTGCGATATCCCATTTGGGCGGCGTCAAAAACTCCACCGAGGCGCCTGATGTAGCCTGCCTGTTGCAGCTCTTTGATTCGCGCTGGAATCTCACTTCGGGGGATTGCAAGCTCCTTGGCGATAACGCCATATGGATCGAGCTCCAGCGGCAGTCCCTGCTGTAAACGGTCGATAAGTTTTCGATCATTTTCGCTTAATTGCATGCTGAAGTGTCCCTCCGATAGCACCATGGTTCTTCGGCCAGGTAATCTCCGCTGCTGTAATAGTAGGCCCGAGCCCGGCAACCACCACAGATGTCGATGTGGGGGCAGTGGCCGCAGGCGCCGCCATAAGCGGTGAAATCCCGCAATTTGTTAAAGACAGGGCTGTGCTGCCAGATGTGGTCAAAGGATTGCTCGCGGACGTTACCCGCCAGGACAGGTAAATAAGGACAGATGTGAACCTCGCCTTGGGGGAGGATACAACAATATCCGGTCCCGGCCAGGCAGCCTCGGGTAAAACGTTGGGGCAGGCACAGTTCTTTGGCCATGGGCATAAACTGGGGAGCACAGGTCGGCTTTAGCTCGATGGGACAGGAACTTTGCTTTTCCAGGACCGCTTGTATCATCGCATAATAGGCTTGCTTTTTTAAACTATCGTCCTCCATGGAGAGGGCTCGCCCTGTGGGGACGAGGAAGAAGGGGTGCAGTGCATGGACTCCTTTATCGGCATAGTAATCAGCTATTTGCTCGAATTGATCCCGATTGTGCTCGGTTAGGGTCAAATTGATTTGGACGCGCAAATCGGCGGCGAGGGCATGGTCGATGCCGGCCTGGGCAGCGGCCAGCGCTCCGGGCATTCCGCGAAAGCTGTCGTGGTATTGATCATCTAAACTGTCGATACTGATGGCGATGCCCTGGAGGCCTGCCTCTTTAAGGTCGCGGGCCAGTTGGGGAGTCAGCAGGGTGCCGTTGCTGCCCATGGCAGGAATTAGCCCGGCGGCAGCGGTGGCCTTGACCAGCGTCAGCATGTCGTCCCGGAGCAGAGGCTCCCCGCCGCTCAGAATCAAAAGGCGAAAACCGGCCGCTTTGATTTCCTTGATTAAGCGGATGCCTTCTTCGGTGGTCAGTTCGTTGTGGATGTCGGCATCGGGAGTCGAATCCCGATAGCAGTGACGACAATAGAGATTGCATCTTTTGGTGGTGTTCCAGGATATTAGCATGGGATTCCCTCCTTAACCGCTAATTTCTTTGTCAGACAGATAACAGGCGGGATCAGAGGCCCAGATGTCGCCTGTAGAAAGGGCGCGGGCACGAAAATTTCCGTTGCACTGCGGCAAGTAGTGGCAGGTAGCGCAGCGCCCGACGATGAAGTCTTGCCGATGACGGAGTTTTTGCAAAAATTCATGGCTGTCGCCTTGCCAGATATCGGCAAAGGTTTGCCGGCGGACATTGCCTAGCGGAATATCCCGGGTAAACTGGTCGATGTAGACATCTCCCATCCAATCAACGGCTGCGATGGCGACTCCGGAGCGATTGCCTCCGCTCAGGGTGAGGAGTTCAAGGATTTTGGCGGCGCGCTCGGGGTTTTCCGCTTTCATCCTTTGATATAAGTAGATTCCGTCGCAATGGTTGTCCACGGTCAGAATCTCCGTGGCGACGCCGCGACGGGCAAAATCCAGGGTTTTGTCCATTATTAAATCAATAACCTGCCGCTTTTCCGAGGCAGATAATTCGTCTTCGACAATAGCAGCCCCACGCCCCGAGTACACGAGATGGTAAAAACAAACCCGGGGGACGGCTTCGGCCTCGATTAGGTCGAAAATGGCAGGTAGATCCTGCGCGGTGGTTTTGCTGAGTGTTAGGCGCAGCCCTGTTTTTTGTCCGGCATTACGGCAATGGCGCAGACCCTGTAGGGCCAGGTCAAAAGCTCCTTGCTTGCCTCGGAAATCATCATTGATTGTTTTGAGGCCGTCCAGGCTGATGCCGACGTAGCTGACGCCGAGTGCTTTGATTTTAGCGGCCACCCCGCCATCGATTAAAGTGCCGTTGGTGGAGATGACCATCCTCAAGCCGCGCTCTTGGCCGTAGGCCAGCAACTGAAAAATGTCAGGTCGCAGAAGGGGCTCGCCGCCGGAAAAAAGCAGAACGGGCACACTAAAATCGACCAAGTCATCGATGAAGGACTTGGCTTCCTCTGTTGTCATTTCGCCGCTGGCCGCTTGGGTGGTGGCGCTGGCGTAGCAGTGCCGGCAAGCAAGATTGCAGGCTTTGGTGCAGTTCCAGACAACAATGGGGCCAAGCCCCTGGCGCGTTCCTTGACGAGCCCCATGCGCCTGAGGATGATAGCGCAAAGTATCACCATAAAAAGATTGGTCGAGTAAGAGTTTTGAAAAACTGATCATTCCTGCTCCTCGTAACGCTAAAATTGTTGCTACTGATAATTATAACATTGGAACCAGACATTTATCTGCAGATGGCGAACAAAAAAACCCCGGCAGGGATGTGCACAACCTGCCGGGGAAGACAAATCAACATAGGATGAACGATTATAGATCGTAATAGGCGGCAAACTCGGCCGGATGCGGCATCAGGTTAATTTTCTTGGCCTCTTCACGTTTTTTCTCAGTCCAGATTTCGAGCAGGCGCTTGGGAAAGACGTTGTCTTGCGTTAAAAATTCGTAATCTTCTTCCATGGCATCGAGTGCTTCCTCAAGAGAATGAGGCATGGATTTAATTTTTTTCTGTTCTTCTTTGGTTAAATTGTACAGGTTGATATCGTAGGGGCCAAAGCCTTCAGCGACGGGATCGATTTCATTTTTGACACCATCGAGGCCAGCCATCAGGATGGCAGAGTAGGCGTAATAAGGATTGGCGGTTGCGTCACCAGACCTAAACTCGAAACGTTTCTCTTCAGGAGAGCGGGCGTAGTCCGGAATCCGAATAACAGCACTGCGGTTAGCGGTGGCATAGCAGATACTGACAGGGGCTTCATAGCCGGGGACCAAGCGTTTGTAGCTGTTGGTGCTTGGATCCGTGAAGGCGCACAGCGCTGGGGAGTGCTTGAGAATCCCGCCGATGAAGTTAAGGGCCATTTTGCTAAGCCCGGAGTAGCCATTGGCATCGTAGAACAAGGGCTGGCCGTTTTTAAAGAGATGCATATGAACGTGCATGCCGTTGCCGGCTTCACCACCGATGGGCTTGGGCATGAATGTAGCGGTTTTGTTGTCGGCGACAGCTGCATTCTTGACGACGTATTTGACGAGCATTGTTTTGTCGGCCATTTCCCGCATTGGGCCAAGTTCGACTTCGATTTCCATCTGTCCGGGGCCACCGACTTCGTGATGATGGTACTTGACAGGGATGTTCATTTCCTCGAGATAAATACACATTTTGCTGCGCAAATCGTATAACACATCCATAGGAGGGGTGATATGATAGCCGCCTTTGTTGGGAATTTTATACCCCAAATTTGGCTTAGCGTCTAAAGAATTGTTCCACTCAGCCTGCTGCATATCGATACGGACGCCGACACTTTGGGGGCGGAGATCGTAGCTGATGTGGTCAAATACGTTGAATTCAAACTCGGGCCCAATAATCATTTGATCGGCAACGCCGATGGATTTCATGTAATTTTCGGCATGAAGCGCCACGTTTCTCGGGCACTGGTCGAAGCGGGTGTGGGGATCGCCAATGACGTAGACATCGCCAATCATCGAAATTGTTGGTACTTTTACAAAGGGGTCGACTACAGCGGTGGTGATGTCGGGGAGAAAAACCATGTCGCTCTTTTCAACAGGTGCGAAACCGTAGTTGGAGCCATCAAAACCTATTCCGTTAATCAGGGTTTTTTCGTTGAATCTTTCAACGGGGACGCCGACATGCCGCCATCGGCCCATCAAGTCAGTCATCTTGAAGTCAATCATGCGAATACCGTTTTCCTTGCAATATGTTTGTACTTCTTGAAGCGTCTTGAACATACTAATCCTCCCTTTATTTTCCTCGACCTGAGGCTATTTTTTACTTAACAATAATAGCAGAATGCGTGGGCTACCGTAAAGGAAAAATTTGCTCAGTTAAAAAAGCATTTTACTGCGCAATGATAGTTTAAATCGATGGAGGCAGCAGGTCCTCAAAATTTAGTATATACTCGTCACAGATTTCCTGAATTTTTGGCGCGTCATTTTTGGAGGAGGGGTCAAAGACTCCCACGACGCGGCAACCCGCTTCTTTGGCAGCGACTATGGCGTGGAGACTGTCTTCAAAGACTGTCACTTCAGAAGGCTCGGCGCCAAGACGTTGGCAGCACTGGCGGAAGATCTCCGGATCGTTTTTCCCGGTTGCGATTTCGTCACCGGTTAATAGGAATTCAAAGTAATCGAGGACCTGATGCTTTTTTAAGACAGCTTCGGCATTACACCTTTCCGTCGCGGTGGCTAGACACATCTTGACTCCGTTGGCATGGAGATTTTGGAGATATACCAAGGCATCGGGCTTGAAAACGACCAAGCGCTGATATTTTTCATGGACTATCTTTCGGATGCTCTCGATGATCTCGTGATGAGCCAGTTGAATTTGAAAATGTTCCTGTAATAAGCGCGCCGATTGTTTGATATTCAGCACCTTGAGTTGCCGCCTCAAGGTCGCGTCGGTAATGTATCCGTGTTGCTGGAGAAACTCATCGTCGACCATTTCCCAGACCCACATCGAGTCTAACAGAGTACCGTCCAGATCAAAAATAATGTTTTGCATTACACTCACCTTTGCAATCTTAGATTTATTGCTCTATTATAAACCAAATAGATTCGAATGGGTGAGTCCGCCATCCCGTTAAAGAGGGTGGTTTTCGCCAGCATGTCGGTTATGCTGGATAAAAATGAAATTAGGAGATTGCAATGAGTATTTTCTGGAGCCAGCGAGTTCGGAATAGTCAACCCTATGTGGCGGGGGAGCAGCCTCGCGATAAAAAATATATCAAGCTGAACACTAACGAAAATCCGTATCCTCCATCCGCAAAGGCCCTTGCCGCGATTCGGCAGGCGACCGATGCGGATCTGAAGCTCTATCCTGATCCGGAGGGGACGGCTTTAAAGGAGGCTCTAGCGGCTTACTATCGCCTGGAGACGGGCAATATTTTTATCGGTAATGGCTCGGACGAGGTGTTGGCTTTTTCTTTTATGGCCTTTTTTAATCCGGGTGACAAGGTATTTTTCCCGGATATAACGTATAGTTTCTACGTCGTCTACGCCAATATTTTTGGCGTAGATTGCCAGCAGGTGCCACTTGATGACGAATACTCAGTTGATTTAGAAAAAATGAAGGGCCTGCCCGGGGGGATTATCTTGGCTAACCCTAATGCTCCTACCGGGCGGGGACTAACCGTGAGCGGGATCAAAGAAGTGCTCCGGGCCAATCCCCAGCGGATTGTCATTGTCGATGAAGCCTATGTGGATTTTGGCGGGGAGACTGCAGCGGCGCTGGTGGCCGATCACGACAATTTATTGGTTGTTCAGACTTTTTCTAAATCCAGGTCCTTGGCAGGCCTCAGGGTTGGCTTTGCCTTGGGGCACCCGGCCTTGGTCCAGGCCCTGGACCGAATAAAAAATTCAATTAACTCATACACTTTGGACCGCTTGGCCTTGGCGGGTAGTGTGGCGGCGTTGGCTGACGAAGAGTATTTTCAGGAGTGTTGCCGCAAGGTGGTCGCTACTCGCGAGAGGGTCGCTGCTCAATTACTGGATTTGGGGTTTGTCGTCCTCCCCTCACAAACAAATTTTTTGTTTATCGCTCACCCTAGTATTGCGGGACAGCTGCTTTTTCAGGTCCTAAAAGAACGGGGAATTTTAGTCCGTCATTTTGCGCGACCTCGGATAGAAAATTTTCTCCGCGTGACGATTGGTTCTGACGAGGACATGGTTACCTTTATGGATCAACTGGAGATAGTTGTCACGGATATGGTCTAAAGGATTGAATCCAGCGCCGAGCGTTTAACAGTTAACAGGAGATGAAACGGGATGGGACAAGACAATTACCGGAGCGTCCGGTTGATTTTGTGGATTATTCTTTTGGTCAACATCGCTGTGGCGATGACAAAGCTGGGAATGGGTTACGCGATGGGTAGCGCCGGCGTGGTGGCGGATGGCTTTCATTCGCTGGCCGACGGCACTTCCAACGTGATCGCCTTGGTGGGCATCTGGTTGGCGGCTCGGCCTGTCGATGCCGAGCATCCGTACGGGCATCGCAAGTTTGAGATGCTGGCTGGCCTGGTGATTGCCGGAATGCTTTTTATCATGGCGGGGAAAGTGGTTATCGGGGCCGCGGTTAGGTTTATTGCTCCGGTGAGTCCGTCGATTAGTGGGCTGAATCTAGCAGTTCTCGCGGTGACTTTGCTAATCAATCTAGCGGTAGCGTGGCTTGAATACCGCCGGGGACGTAAGCTGCAAAGTGAGTTATTAATCGCCGACTCGATGCATACCCGCAGCGATATCTATATTACAATCGGCATTTTGCTAACCCTAGTGGGGATTCGCTTGGGTCTGCCGTCGTGGGTCGACCCGCTGGCATCCCTCGTTGTCGCCGGCTTTATTTTCTACGCAGGGTATCGGGTCTTCATCGACATGGCTGGGGTGCTCCTTGATCAGGCTGCCGTCGATGCTCGCCGCATTGAGGTGATAACGGCCGGGTTTCCCGAAGTGGAAAATGTGCACAAAATTCGCAGCCGGGGCGGGTTAAGCGATATGTTTGTCGATATGCACATCATGACCGCCGCGGAGATGAGTGTGCAGGAATCTCACGATTTAATTCACCGTATCGAAGCCAAGATTTGTCAGGAAATCGGAGCCAATGCACAGGTGATTATCCATATTGAGCCTTATATTGAAAAATAACTGGCTTTTTCTTTAAAGTGTGGTATAAAAGAGGCAGAAGTGTGGATGGGAGATGATGATTTTGGCAAAAATGCTGGAAAATATTTTAGAGTTGGAGAGCGTCGAAAGCCTGATGCAGCTAGTGATTTCCCCAAACACCGACTTTGCGGCAGGCGTGGAGGCACTGGCACGGGGTATTAATCCGGAGAACGGGCAGGCCGTTTCCCCGGGAGAGCTTTTTGCGATGGCCCGTAGTGAGGGGATGGAGC
This sequence comes from uncultured bacterium, assembly GCA_964637885.1. GTDB lineage: Bacteria > Bacillota > CAZWXO01 > CAZWXO01 > CAZWXO01 > CAZWXO01. The sequence goes on along the minus strand of CAZWXO010000028.1, from coordinate 1,027 downwards.
TGCAGCTGGAAAAACTGATGGTCAAGAAAGCGGTGGAGACCTTTTATCCTTTGTGGCAACTAAATCCCCAGCTTTTGCTTTTTATCAATCTTAGTGAATTATTTATGGAATATAGCATGAATGACCCGTATGCCTTCAACCTGATTAGGCAGTATGGCATTGGGCGGAGTAATGTTGTCTTTGATATTAACCAGACTTCCGATGGTAAAATGGATCTGGTTAGCGCCTTTATGGAGAAATATCGGTCCCGTGGGTTTTTTATGTGCCTCGACGATGTCGGGCTGGATTACAACAACATCGATCGGGTTTTATATTTAAATCCGGACATGATAAAAGTGGATGTTGCGGCAGTGCGTAAGATGGGCAATCAGCATTACCAGCAGAATTTTATTAAGTGCTTGCGTTTTATCTCGGATTTACAAGGACTGTTAGTCGTGGCCAAGGGCCTGGAGAACGAGGATGATATTAGGGTTAGTCTCGAAAATGGGGCGCAGTTTATGCAAGGCTACTATATTTCCGAGCCTGCTAAATTATCAGAGGATAACATTAACGAGGTTATTGGCAAGTATCGCAGCACCATGGAAGCTTACTTCCTCAATCGCGAGGATGAAGTGGAAAGCAATCGGATGATAATTGCCAAGGCGATTCGGATGACGAAGGCAATTCGTTCCGGCATCGAAGGCAAGACGCTTTTAGCAATCGCCAGAATTGGCGAGGATATTTTCGCCCCGTGTAATTTCATCGAGAACATTTGGTTTGTCAATCGCAATGGCCGTCAAATCGGCAATACCTTGATTAATGAAGAAAGGTACAGCGTTCGCAATGCCCAGCTGCTTCAGATTTACGGCGAGGGTTCAGATTTTTCCGGCAAAGAACTTTTTCGACAATTGCTGGACAATAACCTTGAGGCGTGGGTTACAAAGCCTTATCGCTCCGTACTGACAAATAATATGTGCGTTGGTTGTTCGATGTATTTCAAGATCGGAGCCGACAAGCTTGTTCTATGTGCGAATGTAAATTTGGAAGA
>CAZWXO010000027.1:0-22702 GCA_964637885.1 uncultured bacterium | reverse complement strand
GGACCATATGGGCTCTGCTGCAAATCGCAACAGGCAAAGAACATGAATACTACTGGCCTTACGGTTACGAACGCTTTAAGCGCTGCGTTGACATAATGAATGAGGCTAATTTCGAAAAATATATCCAAACATTCGAATAAACTCCCTATTCTCTCCTTATTTCTCCCATGAAAAAAAGCCACGCAAGTGGCTTTTTTTCATGGGAGAAATATTCGCTTCCATTATATATTGAAAATATATAATCGCATAAAAAGGGGACGCACCCTTTGCGACCTGAAGCTCCAGTGTTTTAGTTACCCTACCCATCCACAAGCGGTCGCCTCTTCGATGGCGCTTATCACAGCGGCGCGTTTTTGCTTAACTGCATCAGCGCTAGCAGCACTGATAATCAGGGTCGCAACCCACCATTCGCGCCCTTGAGTGTAGCTAGTCAAAGCCTCATCCGCACCAAAAAAATCTTTTATGAGAGTCAATGGCCCCGATACTGTCATAATGTGCTCCCCTAAGGTTTCAATGCCGTCAGGGGTGACGCAAATATGCTCAAAAACGACATACTTACCCAACGCTTTAGCCCTTGATTCGTATTTTTCGGCGCTAAAATTGTGCTGCACAAAAACATCGGCTAACATTTCCAGCATATTTATCCCTGTCGAGTGGTACACGGTGATTGGAGTTTGACTGGGAAAGCGTGCATCGATCTCTAAGACGCGCAAGCCATTTTCAGTCGAGATGACCTCTAAATCCATAATGCCGTTGAGGTTAACAAGCCTAGCGATTTGCACAGCCAAATTGCGCAGCTCATCCTCCGTCTCCACCGATATCTCCACTGGAGCCAGAACTTGCTGGCAATCGTACATACTGTCGACAATTATTTCCGTGGTCTGCAAAGTCGCATAATTATCCTTTTCTCCAATGATTTCGATGGAGTACGAAGGACCCTGGACGTACTCTTGGATAACCCAGGTGTTTGCTTCACAAGCAATCTCAGCAAGAAATTTTTTCATTTCCAGCATATTCTCGATTAATCGCACCCCACTACTGCCACTCAAACCCGAAGGCTTGGCAATAACGGGCAAATTGCAGTTTGGCCAATATCTAGGAGCAGGGATACTATGCTCGGCAAATAAATGATCCGAGGCTAATTTCGAAGAGGAAATATTGTAAGCATCGAGGTCAAGAAAAACCGGCACCCCGGATTCTTCGGCAATTTCTTCTAAAACTTTTAGACCCGCCCCATTTTCGAAAGCTGGAATGATCAAATCTTTACCCTTTAAGAATTTGAGAAAGTCCTCGCGATCCTCGACAATATCCATCGTAACATAACAATCACAAAGTCCACAGGCCGGCACACTAGTACGCCTGTCGATAAGATACGTATACCATCCAGCCTTATTTGCTAAATAAAGAGCTTCGACGCCCTGTAGCTTGCCTCCGACAATTACAGCCTTCAAGCCTTCCACCCTCCCTTACTGGCGAGCACACAGTGCCAGCCTTTCTGTGACCCATGTCTGATAATCAGAAGCTGTCGCAGGCTGCAATCCACACTGTCTAATTATATCCGCAGCACTTTCCACAGTTCGATTACCTTCATCAATATCCAAAGTGTTCTGAGACACTCCGGCAAAACCCTCCAGAGGAGGAATGATCGAAGTCACCACATTTGCACCAGCATCGAGCCTGGGCTTCAGCCCGGCAATGCCATCGACATCCAGTGAAGCCGGAATCAATCGATCCGGAAATAGTAGCCGCATCAAGGCGATTATCCGTAGTTCTTTTTTTCGTTCGGGAGTATCCCAATCTTGCATCGTGGTCCCTTTTTGCGGGACAAAACTCATCACCCGTACCTGATCGACTTGCAGTTCACGCATGGCAAACATTGAATCTGCAATATCAGCATCGGTCTCACCAACTCCAGCCAGCAGCCCCTCTTCTGTTAAGAAACCCATCTTCTTGGCCACAGCTTTAGCTTCCATGCGCTCGTCATAGCTTTGCCCTAGGCGCAATTTCTTAAATATCTCACGATTGTGCGTTTCCTGATAACAGGCGTACCACTCGACACCGATCTGGCGCAAGCGATGGAGCATCGCCTCATTCAATACGCCAGGAGAAATCATCACCGGTAATCCCGCTGCGATTTTAACATCTGTAATGATTTTTTCAAGGCGCTTAAAACCTTCCAGATCATTGATGTAATAGGGATCCTCCCCCATTGTCAAATCCACAAGATGGATTCCGGCCTTGGCAAGATGCTCGGCCGTTTCAATTATTTCCGTCGGCTCCTTGCTATAGCGAATGGAATCTTCGTTACTCTTGCGATAAAAGCAAAAGGCGCAATTGTTCCGGCAATATGTAGAAAAATATACGAATCCGTACATAAAAATTTTCTTCTCAAAACATCTGTCCCGCACGGTGCGAGCGGCGAGGAAGAGCTCTTCTGCACCTGCATCGTCGACACCTAAAAGCTGCACCATCTCTGAATGCTCCAAAAATGATCCTTGAACCGCTTTTTGAATTATTTGCTGCACAGCCTCATTGACGCTCATAAAACATACCCTCTTTTCACCTGTTTATTATCCGAACCTAGCTACCCTTCGATGCAATTGCTAAAGCAATTTAAATATTAAAAGACAGGAAGTGGATAATCTTGTCCACTTCCCTCGCCCAAATAAAGCACCAAACCATGAATAGGATTCACAAAGACTCTGTGCAAGCTCCTAGATACCGCAAGCAATTAATCGCGCCTGCGGTCGACTCAAGAGACCTGCTCGGCGATCGCCTTCTTTACCGGCAACGCCAGCCGACGCAATAAATAAGGAAGCATATAAGGATTTTTGAGATAAAAAGCGGGTTCACCCTCAGTCAGTTTCCCGACTGAATGCCAACCCCACTCAGCTGCGATGGTGATGGCGCCAGCCCGACGGCTCTCTTGCAAATCGCTTTTTGTATCACCGACATAAAAGGCGCGCAAGCCAGCGTGGCGTGCCATCAAGTGTTTTATCTTGAGAGCCTTGCTATTTTCAAAATCAGAACCGAAGACTCCATCGACATCGCTAATTCTACTGCTTGCCAAGGTATTTTCTACTACAGAGCGAGCCGTCGAAGTGACGACATAAATGTAAGATATCCGATATAAATCTCTTAGGACCTCCCGGACCCCTTCAAACAAAGGCGCTTTTTCGCTGGAACCAGCCATTAATTCTGCGTAATCTAAATAAATCTCATTGATTCGTTTGTTCGATAAGCCCATCCTTGTCAAGGTATCGTAGGCGTTCCCGTCACGCAATGCAATGATTTCATCAACTGTACTGATACCATAGAAACCGTTTCTTTTGAGGGCCTTGATGAAAAGGCGAGCCACCAAATCCTTGGAATCCACAATGACTCCATCGTAGTCCAGCATTAGAAGCATCGATGGCTCGCGATTGTCAACTACACTAAGAGAGGTCATTAGTCTCTCCAACCTACCCCTGCATCACCAGGAACCAGCCCTGGGAAATGTGCGCGAATTTTAGCGTCAAGATCAGCCGTAAAGCGGGCGGGGTTTTCCACGGAGAGAATGCGCTTGGCCTCCGCCATGGCGTGAACAGTGATATCGGGCTTGCCGGCCTCTTCCCACTGACTACGCGCCTCCCGGGCTGCCAATTTTGGATAGAACGCAGCTTTACGCATGTTGGCTAAAGTGTGCTCTTGATCCATATATAGACCACCAGGACAGACCTGCTTAATTAAATCAAGACAAAGATCATCCTCACTGAAAGGAACCCCTTCTTTGGCCTTCTTCAGCATTAGAGCAATCTCGTTATCAATAACTAATTTTGCAAAATCGACTGTCATCAGGCCATCGAGAAGACCGCCCATATTAAAGAGGTCTGCCCCACCCATCAGGGCTAGCGCTGTATTCATACCAGTCTCATAACCTGATTGGGCATCGTTGGAGTGAGCATTGGTTAGTCCAATGTACCCTCCGGAAGGTACGCCGTAGAATTTTGCCATCTCCGTGTGCGCCATCTGCTGAATTCCTGTTTCGATTGCGCCGGATGCGTAGTTACCTGTCCGCATATCTGCCACAGTTGAAAGAACAGCATAAATTATTGGAGCACCGGGCCTAATCATCTGTGTCATGCAGGCATAGGCGAGAAACTCAGCGTTGCCGACAGTCATGCTACCAAGCATGCTCATTGGAGAAGTGAGGCCAGCATTGGGAACGATTGTGACGTAAACAGGCAACCCTTGTTCCAACAAATAAATGCAACAATCAGCAGAATCAACTTCCATGGTAAGAGGTGCAACCATTGGACAATAATGATGATTAATAAAAGGACGCTCCATATAAGCTTCCTTGCTACCAGCAATTTGAGCTCCAAGATCTAAAACCATCTGTAACTGTTCGACGCTTGGGGTATTACTTCGAACAGGTTTCTTGCAGTTCTTGAGGGCTGGGTAAAATCTTGAAATGCTGATCTGACCTTTAGGAGCATCGTCAGCCAAAGTGGAAATTGACATAACATCAAATCCAGGGAGCTCATTGATGAGATGAGCAATATTTGCAATGTCAGATGAAGTTCCGCGTCTAACGATGCCTGTTTTAGGGTCGAGGACATTCGGAGCCGAACTTGCTGTAACAACAACCGGGCGATTATCCGGTAAAACACGATCATATTGTGGGTCCTGAGCTAGAAAAGTATAAGTCGGTGGAAGCATCTTTCGATATTCCTCGACCAGTTTGGGTGGGAATTTAACAATCCCTGTGTTTGTATCGACTAGACAACCATGCTTAGCATAAATATTCCGGGCTTTTTCATTGTGCACGAGTATTCCGACATCCTCCAACAATTCCAGGGATGCCTTATGTATACGTTCAACCTCAGTCTTACTGAAGAAATTGACAAAATCCATAATGTTTAAATACCTCCTGATTTAAGCATGTCATGGCATGAGACACTGGCCCCATGCCATGACATAAATATATTTCCTTTAAACAATTACTACGTTACTACCGTTATTTAGCCGGAATGTAGATTAACCGCTCCCGTCCGTAATCTGTTATTTTATATTGAACGGTAAGATTTTTTGCAGCATCCAGTTCAGCTTCAGCAACATCAATCAAACCAACAGCCCTGGCGCTGTCGAAATGAACAGAGACGACTTTGTCATTGAACTGACCTTCACCCTGGTATTCACCCTTCAATGCTTCCAACATAGAAGCGACTGTATAAGCATTGCCATCGGCCATGATTTCCAACATCCTAAAACGCATAGGTAATGTTTGTGAGTTGCTCATTTAATCCATCTCCTCATCTTACTTGATTCTTAAATTAAGTAATTCTTTCGGGTTAGCAACAACTAAAATTGTTCCAACAGTTATTATCAAACAACCGGTAATTGTCGTCGCATTCAAATTGGAAACGAGAAGCGCAGGGAAAACCAAAGCGCCAGCGGCGATTATAATTAGCGACCATAATGCGTATGTTACATTAAGAGCCATGGCACGGCCACACCCAGTCTTATTGATCGATCGATACCAATACAAATAACTCGTTCCGCCAAAAATACCGCCGATTACACAGTACCAGCCCGAGATTTCCCCAAGAGAGGCCCCAATGATTGGGAAAGGATTAATCCCAGTGAAAACCAAAAGAACCGGCATTCCAATAACGAGATAGACCAAGAAACTTGTGAACTCGCGAATCCCGATAGCAATGTCAGGATCCAGCGTGTCTGTACCAAATGCGCAGATTACGCCCTCTATCCCCCAGCCCAACAATGCAAAAGTCGACAGGCCAACACCTAGCCAATAATGAGGATATACGGCATCAGTCTTATAATAGCCAACAATGATAGCGCCGATAATAGTAACTGCAATACCAACCCACACACGGGGCTTAATTGACTCTTTCAAGAAAATTCTTGCAAAAATAGCACCTACTGCTGGGTAGCCAGTTGTCAAAACAATGGCTGTCGGTCCACATAAAGCTGCACCAACTACATAACCGCTCATCGCAAAAGTTCCACCAATCAAACCCGCTAAAATCATGAATTTACCTGGTTTGGTTTTTAAAGTGCGTGTATACTCTTTTAATTTACCTGAAACCATATTTTTTATTAGTACGGTAAAACCAGCAGCGCCATCATGCAACATTGCTCCGATTAGAGACAATACTACGATCATTGACATTGCAAGACCCTCGGCGTATGTGTTCAACACGCCAGTTACGAGACCCAAATACCAAAGAAAAACACCAGCAAGACCCCAAGTTAAACCCGACAACATTCCATCGATTAGTCCACTAACTGCATGCTTCAGCTCTTTTTGCTCGACCACTTTTTTTGCTTCGTCATTCATTTGTTAATCTTCCTTTCCATTTTTTATTGCTAAATGGCACTCGCCAATTGCAACCGCCTCAAACTACAAACCGAACTAAGTCTTCATGACTGCTGTGAAACGCTTATGCAATTTCTTTTACCACTGCAGCCAATTCATCCTTATGCTTTTCGATGTACTGCATCAACCAGAAATTGTGCTGTAGATACGCCACATATTCATAGACGTTCACAGTTGTATCTGCGTAAAACGCCTGTACATCCCAGTTAATAAGGTAAAGATTCGCCATAGCCACCATATGAGGCAGCATTTCGATTTCCAGCGGACTGAGAGGCGAAAGCTGGTTCATTTTCTTGCACTGGTCCTGATAGGCCTGCAGGAAGATCTTGCACTTGTCCATGCGCAAGTCTCCATCTGTGCTAGGTTCCCAGGAAGAACAGAAATAAACTAAAGCTTCTGCTACGTCAAAGAGACGATAATCCGTCTTGGCCCAGTCAAAGTCAAAGATGCCAACAGCTTCATCGTCAGTATATTTTAGATTGCCAGGATGGATATCGCAGTGAATCGGAATAATTGGCATCTCTTTACGAGCGCCGTCAGTGAAATACTTAGGCGTACGATCAAAGACTTCAAGAATTTCGGCTAAGTTTTGCTTGTAGAATTTGTGGAAAAGATTCATTTCGAGGTCAGGGGTGCGGGCAAATTCTTTAAAGGGAGCGATCAGCCCGGGGATAAGCTCTAAAATTTTGGGCTCAAGTCGTTCCAGCCCGGCCGGATCAAAATTGCGGGTCGCATTGTGTAGCGATGCTAAAACCTTGGCGGCACTGGCGTACTCCCCATCAGTCAGGCGGTTCTCAATCCAAGTGTATTTATCTTCCCCGGCTAAGAACTCGTAAACGGCGTAATACCAGTCTTCTGGTCCATTATCCGATTCGATGGTCAACTTTTTAAAAGTAGCTCCATCAATAGTTGGGTGCAATCCTGCGGCCATTTCGAGGCCATTGTCTTTGGCGCAACTGATTAGTTTGTGCTCGAAAGAGATTTCCTTCTCATCGATGCCCTTCTTGTACTTGCGAACAAAGTATTCGTGAACGTCGCCGTCTTTTTCGACTAAAACTCCGAAACTACGATTGACATAGCCGCCAAAAATTTCATAGACTTCCTTGACAGTTCCTACATCATAAAAATCTTGAATCAAATCGGAAATCTGGGTGCGGGTAAAGAGTTCTTCCATGGCTGTGTAGAGAATATCAGTGCTCTTTTTTGCCTGATCCACTTCGATGAACAACGCATTTGCTTCTTTCATGTTGAGCGCTTTGAAATGTTTCATCATGCCAATATTCATTTTCATCCTGAATTTCGCCTCCCGGTTTTTTTATGTTCTAAATCACACCGGATCTTTAAAAGAATTAAACCGGCGGGATAGGTCTGGCGACACCATCCCGCCAAGCCAATTATTTACCGTCTCTTTTTGCTTTAGCTTTGATTTCCTTGGTTTCCATTTCGGCTTCTTCGAGAATTCTTGCCAGTTCACGCTGGACATTTTCCGGCAATGGTTCAGGCTTGTGATTCTCGATGAGATCGATCGCTTTTTCATAGGAGCGGTCGATAATACTCGGGGAGCCGGCTGCCTTCCAACCGTCGCGATTCTTGCGGTCGAGTAAATCCGTCTTGGAAAGCTCGCGGAAATTCTGGAAGGTATGTTCGTGGCTGATATATTCGCCGCCGATGCCGATTTCGTTAATAACTTCCATGGCCATCTTCTCATCGTTTACCGGTACTCCTCGTACGGTATGCATGATCATCCGAGCCATTTCATTCTGCATCAAAAGCTGAGCGTAATCCCAGGTCAGGCCACCTTCGAACATTCCCAGACCGTATATCATGTTGGCGCCTGCCAACGCTGGTATTAAAGCGGTCAAAGTGAATTCGTGAGCTGATTGGGCGTCCGCCGATTTACTGTCAGTCTATCCACCGGCCACCCAGCTGGGGATCATATAGAACTGACAAAGTTTAGCTACTGCAGCCGAGAAAAGCGCGAGCTCAGGTGTGCCGACGGCAGCTAGCGTCGTCCGCAGATCCATCATCGCGGTCGATGTGCCATAAACCATGGGATAACCAGGCTTAATCAGCTGGGCAAGAACCATCATGCTGAGGATTTCGGCATTGTGCGTAATCAGAGTTCCAACAATATTAACGCAAGTGGTGCCGCCGCAGAGCCCCATGGCATTGATTTTAGCCGGCACACCCAGGCGAATCGCCTGAATCAAGGAATCCGTCGCGCCCTGGGAATGCAATAGCGGGCTGACGGGGTCTGTACTAGTTGAGAACAAAGGCCTCTCGCGGAATTTGTCTTCACCACCGGAAACAACTGCGCCCATTTTGAATGCGGCGCGGATATTTTCCGGACGATTCATTCCGATATAGCCGTGCTTTGTACAATTATTGAAAAACGCTTCGGCTACATGTACCTGGCCAACATCCGGGTCGCACTCCTCAGGAGCCAGGCAACGCTCAAAAACCACGATCTGATCGAGAGCGTCAAGCACGCGGGCGGAATCTTGGACATCTTTTTTGTTTGGTTTGCGGAATTCTCGAGTATAAGGATCGACCAATTTGACAGCCTCGCCAAAGTTAACAAACCCGACGCGGTTTTTTTCGTTGATCCAATCCTTTTTAGGATCACGACCACATGCCCTAAAGGTTCCAGGGATCTTACGGACAGCATCGTCGACCAAGTAACCGGGGATTTTAACAACATTCGTTTCACGGTTCAACGTACACCCGTGACTGTAAAAAATTTCGCGGGCCTCTTCGCTCTCAACCTTAACACCGATATTCCACAACACATCCAAAGTCGCGTAATGGATGTCAAGTAGTTCATCATCAGTGAACATTTTGAGACCGAGCCCGTCGCTGCGCAGGGAGCCTGCATGAATTCCACGTACAGCCAACAAAGTCACCTCCTCAATTTTTCAACTAAAGCCATCGGTCGTACCACAACTCGAGGTTCAGTTCCATCACCCCTATTTTTGCAACATTCGTGCCATACGAAGCTGATCATTTCTGCAATTCGTCCCATCGAGTCAATGCCGTGCAAGCTAAGGCTTGGCATCCTTCTGACACCGACGCCAAACATTTTTCCTTAATTTTCAATACTAAACTGCCGGCAATTTGAGCCAATAGTGAATCGCCATAAGTCACAATTGTTTCATTTCGAGCCCGCAGTGGAATTTTCTCGGCGACATTGTAGCAAAAAATCTTTAACGTCAGCGAGCTTGACCGGTTTGCTGAGATAGTCGTCCATCCCGGCTGCTAAGCATTTGCCCCGATCACCATCCATGGCATTGCCTGTCAGGGCAATGATTCGAGGTTGATCTGGCGTAGGGTAAATCTTTCTAATTGCAATTGTGGCTTGGTACCCATCCATCTTGGGCATTTGGCAATCCATAAAAATGATATCGTATTTATTGGTGCGACATTTTTCCAGTGCTTCGTAACCATCCCGGGCGACGTCGTAGGGAACACCTAGAGATGTAAAATAACGGGTCATAAAAATTAAATTAACCTCGTTATCTTCGACAATCAACGCATTTACTTTTGCCAAACGCTCTACTTCGTCAGCGGGGGTAACGGCTTCCATTTCAACGACTGAATCCATTTGCTGTGACGCTTCTGCATCCCGGCACGAGGTCTCCGTCATCGCTGGAGCTGCGAGTACAACATCAAAGCTAAATGTGGCACCATGCCCGATGCCAGCGCTATTTACATGCATGCTTCCACCCATCGACTCGACGATACGCCGGCTAATCGACAGACCCAGACCCGTTCCGCCGAATTGGCGTGTCAGCGAATTGTCGGCCTGGGTGAAGGGCGTAAATATCTTGACTTGATCAGCCGGAGGGATACCGATACCGGTATCCTCGATAGTAAATCCGATAACGATATCACCTCCGACCCGCCTCAGTAATTCGACACCCATGGCGATCTTACCCGCATCGGTAAACTTGACAGCATTACTGAGCAGATTGATTAAGACCTGCCGAATCCGCGATGGATCACCGACACAGCACTGGGGCAGTTCGGGTGAAAAGCGCTGAACAAGCTCTAGCCCTTTAGACGCGATTTGCGGACGAAAGGCTTCTAGCGTCGTTTCCAGCAGGACAGGCAAATCAAACACCACCTGCTCATAACGCATCTTGCCTGCCTCAATCTTGGAGATATCTAAAATATCGTTCACGATTTCTAAAAGATTGTCGGAAGAGCTCTTAATAATCTTGACATAACCTGCCTGCTGCTCGTCGAGTCCCGACAGTTCCAGTAATTGCGTAAACCCGATAATTCCGTTCATCGGCGTCCGGATTTCATGGCTCATATTCGCCAGAAACTGACTTTTAGCCACGTTGGCAGCATCGGCCAGATTTTTTGCTTCTGCCAAAGAATCTTCGATCTCCTTTTCTCGGCTGACATCGATCAAGGCGCATCGAATCATTTGGGTCGCGGATGCTCTCTTGGTCAAATTGCTTTTAATCTTGACCGGCAACTCCCCTTCCCTTCCGACAATTGCGAGCCGAACTCCAGGAGACGACTCTCCGGACAGCAAGCCACGCAGATGATGATAAAAGATATCCTGGGAAGCGGGATGAATAAATTGATCCAGCGAGATTCCGACAAGCTCACTGCGTACCATTCCAACCATCCGCTGAAAAACCTTATTGGAGCTCTGGATTTGATGGCCTTGGTCAATGACAACGTAGCCCAAAGGAGCATCGTCAAAAAGGCTGTAATAATGCTCCCGGGACAGCTCCAGCTCGTCGCGGATACGCATCAGCTCGACGTTTTGGTACTCCAGCTCCTGATGATAAATGCCGATCTCTTCAAGTATCTCGTCCATCGTCCGGCTACTAAGGAAATTAGCATCGATCTTGCGGCTATGAATGATCTCATCAATTTTTTTCTGCAATGCCTCGCGACGGTCCAACTTATCTCCCTCCTTCCACAATATTAATGCTGAAGATACACCCCTCAAATTCGCCGTCCTGGCGAAGCACGGGGATTCCGTCGATACGCAGCAAGGCTTTCCCGTGATTAGGCACCTGAATATAATGTTCATACCCCGCCACAGGAAGGCGCGTGTTTTTAATCTGGGAGAAAGGCAAGTCTTCGGGGGGGATGGCCGAGCCGTCCCTCGCACTAATTTGCCAACCCGAAGCGTCGTAACTCCGGTTATAAATCTGGGATTTAGTGATGGCGAATAAATCTCGTGCTGCAGCATTGGCGTAGATGATCGCTCCTTCGGCGTTCACCATCGTCTTAGCAATTGGTTCATCTTCCAACATCGATTCCAATAAATTATGACAGCGGGCCAATTGATGCTCGAGTGTTTTTTGACCACTAATTTCCTGCACAGTGCCTATCAATAGTTCCGGGGCACCGCTCTCCTGCCGTCGCGAGATGATGCCTCGGTCATAATACCAGGAATACCCGCCGTCCTTGCGCTTGATCCGATAAGTAGTTTCCCACATCTCGCTCTTGCCTTCCAGGTAATCCCGCATCGCCTGCATCGTTTTCTGATAATCTTCAGGGTGAATCAAGTCGCATATTTTGTAAATATCATTAGGGAATTCCTCTGCTGTATAACCGATCATCGTCGCCTTTTTGTCATCATAGACAACTTGGCCGGACGGCAAATTCCACTCCCACCAAGCCATTCGTCCCACTTCGAGGGCCGCCTCCAGCCGCCGGCGCGATTCGTTGCCGACCTCCTGCTCGCGCTTAAGCATCGTAATGTCGATAAAGGTGATCAAAACACCTTCGACAGCGTTGTACTCAGTTCGATAAGGGCGAATCCCCACCTTCCAGACATTGTCCCTGCTATCACGGATTTCCCGCTCGAAGCTTTGCAGCGTATCAACCACCTCACTGACATCGTCGTATATCTGTAGATATGTCGGCATAACAGTAAGATGGGCGATGGGGCGCCCGATATCCGATGGCATAATGTTCGTGATTTTGCTGACTAAGGGTGTCAGTTTGCGAATGCACAACCCCCTGTCAAGATAAAGCGCTCCGACATCGATGTTACGCAAAAGGTTGTCGAGGTCCGCATTCAGCCGCGTCAATTCGTCAATCTTAATTTGATATTCGGAATTAACGGTGAATAGCTCCTCATTGACCGACTGCAGCTCCTCGTTGGTGCTTTGCAACTCTTCATTAGAAGCAATCAACTCCTCGTTGGATGACTGCAGCTCCTCGTTTGACGTCTCCAACTCTTCAACGGTGGCCTGCAAGCTCTCCTTGGTGATCTGTAGATCACGCTCCAAGTCATTGACGCGATTTTTTACCTCTTCCCCCACTTCGACATTGATAATTTCCTTGCTTGGCATGGTGGCCACGTCACAGAGCCCCGTCGTAAAGCTGAGCAAATAAAACTCGCGGCTCTCAACGACAATGACCCGCCCAGCGACCGATATCAAACTCCCATCGAAGTTTTTTACCCCTGAGATATTCTCAAAGGCAATCGGTTTTTTCTCAAGCTTGAGGCGTCGCAGAATGTTGCTGACGAACAGTCCCAATTCATTAGGGAGATTAGCGACGATATTAGTCGAAAATTTACCACTGCGGACACTGAAATACGGGTTGATGTCGTTGATGACGTGCACAATGTTATCGGATTCATCGACGATAACTGAGGGTGGCAGAGCCGAAGCCGCCGCTCCCTCCAGCAAGCGCTCCAGCTTGATCCCGCCAAGCAGGGGAATTGCCGAAACAGAGCCATCGTTCTCCATTAACTGCATCCGTGGAATAATCGTGTTCTTACTCAGTGCAGGGCGATAGTCCGGTCGCGGTTTGTATATCTTCCATTTCGCATCGACAGGGGAAAACGCTTCACTCATCTCACCGATGGATTCACTGCTCCCCATAAAAAGGAAACCAGCCGGAGCCGTCGAATAATAAAACATCGACAAGAGTCGTTGTTGCATGTCGGGCTTTAGATAAATAAAGAGATTGCGGCAAACCAGCAGATCTAATTTCGAAAATGGCGGATCCTTGGTCAGGTTATGAGCGGCAAAAACCACCATTTTGCGGACCTTGTCGCTGATTTGGTAGCCATTTTCCCGGCGACTAAAATATTTAGCAAGTAGTGGTGGCTCGACATCCGAGGCAATGCCGTCGGAATAAAAACCTCGCCCGGCTGTATCCAGCGAATGGCGATCGATATCCGTCGCAAAGAATTTAACCTCGCAGTCGAGATTGTGTTCCTCGATATACTCCAAAAATTCCATCGCCAACGAGTAGACCTCTTCCCCCGTAGAGCAGCCGGTCGACCATATTCGCACCGCTCGGCCCGGCTTTAGCACAGCAGGAAGAACATTTTTACGAATGCTGGCGTAAGCTTCCTGATCCCGAAAAAAGCGGGTCACTCCGATAAGCAACTCTCTGTATAAGGTGTCTTTTTCTTTATCAGATTCCGAGAAAAATTCGATATATTCTTCGAGAGTACTAAAGCGGTTGATGCTGACGCGGCGCTCGAGACGCCGGATAATCGTATTTTCTTTATAGTAGGAAAAATCGATTCCGCAATGATCCCGGAGAATTAAGATGATTTTTGAAAGCGTGTTGACATTTTTAGACATTATTTTTTCCAAAGAGGTCGTCTTTTTAATTAGTGGGTGCTCGATGTAATTCATCAACTCTTCAGCCATCTTAGCCGGGGGTAAAATGTAGTCCACCAAACCCGTTGCCACGGCACTGCGAGGCATCCCATCAAACTTAGCGCTCTTTTCATCCTGAACAAGCACCATTCCGCCGGCTTCCTTGATAGTGCGAATGCCCAAAGCACCGTCACTACCCGTCCCCGACAAAATCACTCCCACACTATTTTTACCTTTATCCGCCGCTAAGGAGCGGAAAAAAATATCGATGGGAAGGTTCAAACCCTTTCTCTCTTTTTGCTCTTCGAGAAAAAGTTTGCCATGGAAAATCGATAAATTATGCTTAGGAGGAATCAAATAAATTGTGTTGACCTCAGTCATCATCCCGTCAGCCGCGATCCGGATCGGGATATCTGTCTGCCGAGCTAAAAGCTCGTCCATCAAGCTTTTGTAGTCAGGGGAGAGATGCTGGATTACGATAAAAACCATCCCTGAATCGACGGGCATGGCTTTAAAAAAATCTTGCAGCGCCTCAAGGCCTCCTGCCGAAGCGCCGACACCGACGTAATAAACTGTTCCGTTCGTGACTCGCCCGGTCTTTCTGCTTTGTTGCTTAACCATCGCCAGACCTCCAATGTCATATAAAATGGTTTAATTTTCCACATGAATATTATACTATCTTTTAGAGTGTTTTTCGACATAAAAATGAAGTTTTCCTGCAAAATTTTTAAATGAGCAGGATTTTTTTAATTCGATACCGAATATCAAAAAGTAAGAGCACTTTTAAGGTGTGAGCGTACTCGAGGAGGTGAAAAGGAATGCCAGAAGAGTTTAAAGCAGGTTGTCAGCGTCCGGCCATAAAAAAGCCTATCGCCACAAGCGACGAGGCCGTGCCGGAACAGGTAAGGGAGGTGAGCAAATCCATGGTTAAAGTCGGAAAACCAGCCCCGGTTTTTAGCGCTCCAGGTTTTTTTCAAGGCAAATTTGCCAATTTCGACATTTCCGAATACAAAGGAAAGTGGGTACTCCTCTGCTTCTACCCGGGTGATTTTACCTTCGTCTGAGCGACAGAAATTTCAGCGGTCGCTGAAAAAACACCCGAAATTGAAGCCCTGGGAGTCCAAATTTTATCCGTCAGTGTCGACAGCGTCTTTGTCCATAAGATGTGGAACGATCACGAACTCACTAAAATGATTAATAAGGAAATGCCCTTTCCAATGCTTTCAGACCAAGACGGCAGCATCGGGAAAATGTACGGTATCTACGATGAAGACAGTGGCATTGAAACCCGAGGCCGCTTTATCATCGATCCGGATGGTGTCGTTCAGGGGTTTGAGGTCCTAACACCCCCCGTGGGGCGCAATGTCGGAGAATCGATTCGCCAGCTGAAAGCCTTTCAGTTAGTACGGGAATCCAAGGGAACCGAAGCGACCCCTTCCGGATGGAAACCCGGCAAACAAACCCTAAAGCCCGGCCCGGATCTAGTCGGGAATGTGTGGAAAGTTTGGAAAGTTAGCGAGGCCTTTGAGGAATAATTGCTGAAAGTGGCGGCCAGGGCATCAGCCCAGCCGCCACTAACTATGCCGGAGCATACGCGTGGAGTTGAGCACTGCCAACAAAGCGACGCCGACATCGGCAAAGACAGCTTCCCACATGGTTGCCATTCCCGCAGCTCCTAGTGCGAGTACTACAAGTTTAACCCCCAAGGCAAAAACGATGTTCTGCCAGACAATCCTTCTCGTTCGAGAAGCGATATCGATCCCCTCGGCGAGCTTAGATGGCTCGTCCGTCATGATGACCACATCCGCCGCTTCGACTGCTGCTGCAGAGCCAAGACCTCCCATGGCGACGCCGATATCCGCCCTTGCCAGGACTGGCGCATCGTTGATCCCGTCACCGACAAAAACCAGTTTTCCTTTGCCGACAATTTCCTTTTCCATCGCTTCCAGTTTAGCAACCTTATCCTCGGGCAACAATTCCGCAAAAAATTCCCCGATCCCCAGTTCGGTCGCAATCTTGGCTGCAATATCCCGAGCATCGCCAGTCAACATGACTATTCGCTTTATCCCCTGCTCGCGTAGTTTTTTAATACCGGCGACAGCGTCTGCCCTAATTTCATCGGCGACAACAAAATGACCGATGTAAAGGCCGTTATGGCTGACATAAACGACCGTACCCTGAGCGTCAACCCCATGCAACGAAATACCTTCTCTGAGGAGCAACTTTTTGTTGCCCGCCAGAATTCGCCCCTCTAAATGTTCAACGATGACACCGTGTCCGGGAATCTCCTGATAACTCTGCACACCTGCCAAATCCAGCCCACCTCCGTAGCGGCGCGAAATCGACTCGGCAATCGGATGCGACGAAAAGCTTTCCGCAACCGCCGCATATTTCGCCAAACTCGCCAGGCTGACTCCCGGGGCAGGAACTGCATCGGTCACGGCAAAAGCGCCTCGCGTCAGCGTGCCCGTTTTATCAAAAATTACTGTGTGGACATTGTTTAACGCCTCTAGGAAATTGCTCCCCTTAATCAGGATGCCTTTTTTCGAGGCCGCCCCAAGACCCCCGAAGAAACCCAAGGGAATTGAAATAACCAAGGCACAGGGACAGGAGACCACCAAAAAGACGAGCGCCCGGTAAACCCAGTCAGATAAAATTGCCCCGGGCATAAACAGAGGTGGCAAAAAAGCCAGCGTTAACGCGACCACGACAACCCCTGGGGTATAATAGCGGGCAAACTTGGTAATAAATTGCTCAGTCGGTGCCTTACGACTTGCGGCATTTTCGACAAGATCCAGAATTCTAGCCACTGTCGACTGCGCATACTCCTGCTCCACCTCAATTTTTAATAGGCCGCTGATATTCACGGAACCGGACAAAACCCGCGCCAGTGTCTCGACATCGACAGGCAATGACTCACCTGTCAGAGCCGAGGTGTCAAGGCTCGATGTCCCTTCAATGACGACTCCGTCAAGGGGCACTCGTTCGCCGGGCCTAACGATGATAATTTGCCCGCGCCTTACCTCTTCCGGAGCAACAACGACGACCCCGTCATCCGTCAGCACGTTAGCATAATCAGGGCGAATATCCAGCAAGGCACTAATCGAGCGCCGTGAATGATCCACCGCTCGATCTTGAAAGAATTCGCCAACTTGATAAAAAAGCATAACTGCTACACCCTCAGGAAATTCTCCGATAGCGAAAGCGCCAAGCGTCGCCAGGCTCATTAGAAAATTCTCATCAAAAAAATCGCCGCGGAGAATGTTGCGGCAGGCCCTCCATAAAACACTACCCCCAGCCAATAAATAGCTGATTGTAAATAAAACAAAGCTGGTCCAAAACCCTACCGGGGCAAAAATGGCACCGCCAAAGAAAACCACCGCCGCAACAAAAGGAGCAATCTGCCGGAGCTTAATCCCGCTACCTGTTTGCAACTCTTGTTTGGAATCACTGGCGACTACCCGCACGCCAGTCTCGATTTTCGCAACAATCTCCTGTACCTTGTCCCGAAAAGCCATCTCATCTATATCTTCCAACAGACTTACCCGCAGAGTGCAGCGAACAAAATCCAAACTCACGCTTCTCACTCCAGCGAGTTGTGCCACCTCCCGCTCTATTTTTTGAGCGCAAGCGGCACACCCCAAGCCGTCCAGAAAGTAATTCTTTGGTGTTGATTGACTCATGGCAACTCCCCCCTTCACTATGACCTCTAATTACTGCCACCACAGTGGGAAACATGAGCAAAGCCTTGCGACAACAGCTGCTTGACATGCTCGTCATCCAAGGAATAAAAAACCGTTTTCCCATCCCGACGATTTTTAACAATCCGGGCTTGCTTTAAAACGCGTAGCTGGTGGGAAATGGCAGACTGACTCATCTCCAGCAGGGCGGCAATGTCGCAGACACACATTTCTTCCTGGAGTAGCCCCCACAAAATACGCGCCCGTGTTGAGTCTCCTAGCGCTTTAAACAAATCCGCCAAATCATAAAGCTTTTCTTCAAGAGGCATCGCCGCTTGGACCCGGCGCAGGATATCCTGATGAATAACATTGCATTCGCAGCTCTCGGCTTTTTCTCTCATCTTCAGTTCTCCTATTATTTGCTTGAACACATGAACAGTTGTTCATATGTTCAAGCAAATAATAATCCATACAAAATGAATTGTCAATCCAATTAAAACCATGTAACACACAGCTAACCTTGGCCTACTTGGTTAGGCTGGCACATAAAAACGCCGACATCGAATGCCGGCGTTTTTTGTCTGTTTTCCCCTACGTCATCAAACTGTCAACATTATTTTTTTTGCGCGATGTAAAAGACATAGCTATAGTAATCCTTATAGCGACGGTACATCTCAATCTCTTCTTTTTCCCGCTCAATAAACTGCATCACTTCCGCAGAGCGCTGATGCTTGTCAGCAAAATCTTCGAAGCGCTCTTCCAGCGGACAGTAGTAATTCCCAAGCCAGCACTCCTCAGGCAAAACGAAGTGGGCCAAGGGTAAATACCCACACGCCTCGATAACGGCAACTTTCTGCGAAACAGTCCCGATCTCATCATAATTTTTGGTCCAGTACTCCTCGATCTCGCGTGGTCTTTTGCCAGTAATCCAAGATATTTCGGTAACGCCGATACATCCACCTAATCGGATAAATTTGCGGAGTTTTTGCATCCCCTTGGCAAAGCCCATGTTGTAAATTGAGCCCTCCGCCCAAATCAAGTCAAACTCGTTCTCCCGGGAAGGTAAATCAAGCATCGAAGCTTGAATCGGCTGAATTCGCTCCTGAAGTTTTTCTCGGCAAATTGTTTCCCTTAGTATTCCCAAAAATTCCGGCAAGAAATCTACTGCCGTTATATGAGCGTTTGTCCCTTGAGCCAGAGCCAACGTCTGAGCTCCGGTGCCACAACCAAGGTCCAACACTTTCGCCAGATTCGCCAGATTAGGGATGAAGCTCAAAGCCTTCAGAGTCATTTCCGTGCTGCCCGGCCCTTGGCGCTGGCCAACCTTGTGAAAATCAGCAATAAGAGAATACTCGTCCATTCGCAACCTCCTGCAATATTAACCTCGACTCTAAAAGAAACGAAAAGCTGCTGCTATTTTTAAACGCAACCATCGTTCTTTCCAGGTACACTATATTACATTCGACCGCATCTTGCAATTTAGAATCCTGCAAATCTTCTTTTAAAAAAATCAATGCGCCTTTTTTCGAAATCTACCCCTCAGGAAGTCAAGCTCTGTCTCAGCGATTATCACTGCCAAAACGATACTCGCTCCTCCCAGCACATTCCGCACGGTGGCAATATCTCCGATGAAAATGATTGCAAAAATAAAGGCAAAGACAGCTTCACTGGCAGTAATAATTGCCGCTTTGGTGGAAGTTGTGTGCTTCATCGCAATATTGAAAACCAACTGGGTAAAGACAGCCCCTAAAAGCACCATATAAACGCTGGCATAGATCACTCCCGCTGAAATATCCGTCGGGATCGGTTCAAAAAGCAATGCCCCCAGCAAAGAAAAGCCGGCCACAAAGCCCATCTGGCAAATCGTCAGTACCAACGGATCCATCCCGCGTTTGATATAATACTCCACCATGCAAATATCCGCTGCAAACATCGCCGCGGAGAAAAGGACCAGGACATCCCCCGGGCGCAAGGAGAAATCCCCCTGGAGACCGAGCAGTGCAGCGCCCAGGATGCACAACAGCCCTGCCAGCAATACGTATCCACTAGGTCGGCGGCGATAAATAAACCACACATAGATCGGAATCATCACCACATAAGTCGTCGTCAAGAAAGCAGCATTACCTGCTGTGGTGTGTTGCAAAGAAATAAGCTGAGTAGCAAAGCCCCCAAACATAAAAATGCCGGCAAAGAAGCCGGCCTTAATATGGGCTGTTTTAACAACTAATACTTTGCGGTAGAGCACGATGAGCAACAAGACCCAACCGGCACCAAAACGAAAGGTGTTGAGCCACAGCGGAGAAATATTATCCAGCGCCACCTTGGCCACGACATATTCCCCACCCCAGGTTATGGCCGCCAGCAACAACAAGGCTTCACTGATAAATGCGAGTTTTTTATTCCCCGAGACTTTATATTCGGTAGGCACTTTATCCCTCCATCACAATCGTTAATATACCCTACTATGTTAGCGTAGCCTTGGCACCTAGTCAAACCAGCTCTAGACGAATAGAAATGATGCCGGCCAATAAATGGCCGGCATCATTAACCTAACCCGCTTAGCGTCTCACCAACGCCTCCTCGGAACTTTGCCCCCGCGCATTTAAAAGTCCTGGCTCCTAGAGTTGAAACCTTGAGCTATATGTCTTGAAAACGTTTACAGACATTTTATGCCGGTTTATCCGACGGCTCAAGCTTTTTGCCGGCCAGCCATAACGCCAAGCTCAGCACCAAGAAGGCAAAGGCTGTGTTACGAATCCAAAAAACCATTTTTTCCAGCATATATTCAATCCCATAGATCTCCAAATAATAATCGTAGGCCCAGCTTCCTTCATACCATGGCAAAAACAGGAACCCCAAGACTCCCATGATGCCAAGAACAAAGAATAAGACAGCCATCCGTTTTAAATCTCCCACCGCCAGCCCCGTCTTTGCATTCGACGGGTATTTAACCGGATCTTTGCGGCTCAGTCCGCCATAGCGCCAGCGCCAGATTACGTAGAAAATAGGTCCGGTCACCAAGCCCAGCATTCCACCAATAAAATAGTCAGTCCCGTTAATAAAGAAAGCCACAAAAGCGATAATCATCGGGATAATGCACAAAATGATTAAAAATGTGTCTCCACCAGGAATCTTGAACTTTCGCTCACTGTCGGGGATGCGTTTACGTAAAATGATTCCTGAAATAAAGATCATCACATAGGCGGACATGAACATAAAGACGTCGATGATTACGATGACTTCAAAGGCCACCATACATAAAATTAAATTCACAATGCCAACAGAAAGAACCGCCATGTAGGGAACGCCGTGTTTTTTATCGCACCTGACCATAATCGGCGGGGCCAGATTGTCCTCGGCTAAGACAAAAAATCCCCGGGACCCAGAGGCGATATAGACGTTATAGACCGCACAGTTGGCGAGGACCGCCACTACAATGAAAACAAGCCCCCATATCGGGTGGACAAATTGCGTCAAAACCGTCGAATAGCCAATCGCTTCAGTCCCGAGGGTCCCCCAGCTTTCCCAGTTACCCACGGAAGCTAGCCCGGCAATCGTCGGCAAAACATAAGAGGCCATAATCAACGGGACTGTAATCATCGTCGCAATCGGGATAATCTGAGGATTCGTCACCTCTCCCGCTACTGTGGACATCGACTCATAGCCGGAATACATCCACATTCCGATGGCCAGTCCTCCACTGATGTAGAAAAACCAATCGATCGGCGCTTCAATCGGGGCCGAAGTGATCGGATCCATCGGATTGAAATTCCAGTTCATGACACCGACGACGATTACAAGAGTAAATGCCACCAGAACCATTATGGAAAGAATCGAGCTCATAAAACCGACATCTTTCAAGCCCCGGATATTGATGTAGGTAAAAAATATAATCATCGCCGCCTTAATGGCGAACTCGGAAACCGTATCCAGTTGCCAGACCATGGTAACGTAACCGCCAGCTAGAATGACATACAAGGTGTTATCGATGTAAACAGAAACCGTCCGCCACCAACCCGCCTGAAAACCCCAAAACTCCCCTAGAGCTTCTTGCACCCACTTATAGTAGCCTCCCTCCTGGGGGCGGGCCGAACCGAGCTCCGCCGCCACCAGAGCCATCGGAGTGCTCCAGACAAAGGGCAAAACAATCAATAGAATAATCGTCAGGCCCGGCCCGGCAGCAGGAATCATTTCTTCGATTCCGAAAGCTCCAGCTGCACACATACAGAAAATCATGAAAACCACGGTACTAACCTTAATATCTCTCTTTTTCAGACCGGGATGTACGTCTATCGCCATATAAAACTCCCCCTTCTAAACCTTTACCCAAGATTACCCCCCCATTTAGAGACGGGCGTACTGGTTGGGCGACTACTGAAAAAATGGACGGAGAACAATTAAGAATTAACGATGAACAAATTTGGAGAAAATATCTGCATTATCCCTTGATTTTATTTAGTGGATCTAGATTAGTATTCACATCGCCAAGAGATGCTAACTAAGCCCTGCCCGTTCCTTAAACCTATCAACGGAATTAATCGTTATCCCGAGTTTCTCGCAAATCCTCAACTTGGCCTCCATCCCGGAAGCATCCCCCGGGTTTGGCATCTGGACCCCTAGTCCAAGATCATAGCGAATTTCCGACATCGTCGTCGAGTCACACAGCTCTTCGATGGTGACGCCAAGTTTTTCAGCAACGTAAGCTTTAGCTGCATCGATCCTCATTCCGTGGGTGAGCTGCATCCGAAAGACCAGATCTCCGGCCGTTTTGATGCCGCCCATACAAGCGGAAAGACCATGAGTCATTTCTGTGCCGATAAAGTCCCCTTCGCCAATCTACAAACCATCGATTTTACAAATTTCGACCAGTGCTTTATCCGCTCTCGATACTACATCACAGGGCACCACTTCGCACATCGGAACCCCCCCCACACCCATTCCGACATTGGGATGGATCGGGATCTCAGCCACCTCCGAGCATGCCTTCATATAGGTGCAGGTGCGAGCGATGTTCCATGGGAAAGACATGCTGGTATTTGTATTGA
>CAZWXO010000026.1:21684-23028 GCA_964637885.1 uncultured bacterium | reverse complement strand
ATTTTCCTGAAGGTGATGATGTTTAAAAGCTATTTGCTATTTATGCGGCAAGCATGATAAAATACTTAGGTATCTGTCGACAGGCAGGTGCAGAACCATCTGCTCGGTTGTTTCCTGACTGAGGGCGTCTTGGCGATGGCGATTGTAATAATAAATGGAGGTTTTAAGACATGGCTTACACAGCTGAAACAAAGAAAGCGGTAATCGAGAAGTTCCAAAAAAACGAGAAAGATACTGGCTCCCCTGAGGTACAAGTGGCAATATTAAGTGGCAAAATCAGCTATTTGACGGAGCATCTGCGGATGCACAAAAAAGATCATCATTCTCGCAGAGGGTTACTGATGATGGTCGGGCAGCGACGACGGTTGCTTAATTACCTAAAAGCAAAAGATATCGCACGCTATCGCGGTTTAATTGCGGAACTTGGCTTGCGTCACTAAGATTACAAGGGCGGGTTTTACCCGCTCTTATGATTTTTTAGAAGAATGGATGTAAGGAGAGGAAGAAGATTGATGGAAAAATTATTTGAGATGGATTTTGCTGGGCGTACATTGAGCATTGGAACTGGTAAGTATGCCAAGCAGGCCGGTGGTTCTGTTATGGTACGTTACGGTGACACAGTGGTTTTGTGCGCGGCGACAGCGTCCTCTGAGCCAAGGGAAGGAATGGATTTTTTCCCTTTGACGGTGGATTATGAGGAGCGTTCTTATGCGGTGGGCAAGATTCCAGGTGGCTTTATTAAACGGGAGGGACGTCCGACCGAAAAGGCAACTTTAGCTTGTCGCTTGACTGACCGAACTTTGCGACCATTATTTCCTGATGGATTTCGCAACGATGTCCATATTGTTAGTACGGTGCTTTCAGTTGAGCAGGATAATTTGCCTGAAATTTGTTCAATTATTGGTGCTTCTGCGGCACTTTGCATTTCGGAAATTGCGTTTCACGGACCAATCGGAGCAGCTGTTGTCGGGATGATCGATGGCGAGTACATTCTTAACCCCACAACCGAGCAAAGAGAAAAAAGCACTTTGCATATTTTGGTGTCAGCCTCCCGGGATGCTGTTGTCATGGTCGAAGCCGCATCAGATGGGGCTTCCGAGGAAATTATGCTAAATGGAATTATGTTTGGCTTTGAAAAAATCCAGGCATTGCTTGACCTGCAAGAAAAGATGATGCAGGAGATTGGCAAAGAATGAATGGGGATGTAATAAGTACTGCCGATTTAACTTTACAATGTCAAGAAATTTTAGCGGGTAAATATAGTCTTCATACTATGCCAGATAAAGTTTTAGTTGAAGAAAGAATTAAAATTCATCCTTTATTTTTGTCATTAACTAAGTCGGG
>CAZWXO010000026.1:13397-21674 GCA_964637885.1 uncultured bacterium | reverse complement strand
CATTGCTTGACCTGCAAGAAAAGATGATGCAGGAGATTGGCAAAGAAAAGAAAAATTATACTCTGTTTTCCATCCCTGACGACATCAAGCAGGCTGTGAAAGATTACTCCTACGAAAAAATTGCTGCAGCTGCCTTTCACCCCGATAAACAGACACGTGAGGAAAATTTATCCGTTGTGAAAAAAGAAATAAAAGAATATTTCTCCCAAATTTATCCGGAGCAGATGAAATTGGTTTCTGAAGCGCTGGGCAAATTGATTAAAGAAATTGTTCGTTCTGGCATTATTAAAGACGGAATACGTCCTGATGGTCGGAAACTCGATGAGATTCGCCCCATCTGGAGTGAGGTTGGCATTTTGCCAAGGGCGCACGGTTCGGCGGTTTTTACCCGAGGGCAAACCCAGGTTCTCACTGTTGCGACATTGGGTTCGCTAGATGATGTGCAGAGGATGGATGGGCTCGGGGATGATGAAAGCAAGCGATACATCCACCATTATAATTTTCCTCCATTTAGTGTCGGTGAAACACGGCCAATGCGGGGGCCGGGACGGCGTGAGATTGGACATGGTGCATTAGCAGAAAAAGCGCTGGTGCCGGTTTTGCCAAGCGTCGATGATTTCCCCTATGCAATTCGACTTGTTTCTGAGGCGATTGAGTCTAACGGTTCAACCTCCCAGGCGAGTATTTGTGGTAGTACGATGGCGCTGATGAATGCCGGTGTGCCCATCAGAGAAGCAGTTGCAGGCGTTGCCATGGGGCTTGTCAAAGATGAGAACGGTTTTGCCATCCTTACAGATATTCAAGGAGTGGAGGATGCATTAGGTGATATGGATTTCAAGGTTGCCGGAACCAAGGATGGAATAACAGCGATTCAGATGGATATCAAAATAAGGGGACTTTCTCGGGCAATTTTGGAGCAGGCACTTGAGCAAGCCCGCCAGGGCCGTCTCTTCATTCTGGATAAAATGTCCGAGACCATTAGCGAGCCACAAAAGGAATTGTCACCATATGCACCGCGTATTTATACATTAGAGATAGATCCGGATAAAATTCGCGATATTATCGGCCCAGGCGGAAAAGTCATTCGCAAGATTGTCGAAGAGACAAAAGTCAAGATTGATATCGAAGACGATGGCAAGGTTTATTTGGCGGCCTGTGACTACGAAGCCGCTAAAAAGGCGATTGATTGGATTAGTAGCATCGTCAAAGAAGTTGAAGTGGGTGAAACTTACAAAGGCAAAGTAATGCGGTTGATGAATTTTGGAGCCTTCGTGCAAATTTTGCCCAACAAAGAAGGTCTCGTGCACATTTCTCAGTTTAGTTACGAGCGAGTGGAGAAAATCGAGGATGTGGTCGCCATCGGGGATGAAATCGATGTCAAAGTAATCGAAATTGATTCACAAGGACGAATTAACCTTTCCCACCGTGCTTTGTTGCCCGCACCTGAGGGTTTTGTTGAAAGAAAACCATCAGAACGCGGTGCTCGAGATGACCAGCGTGGTGGTTTTAGAGGAAACCGCGATAACCGACGCTAGACTTTACAGCATTGTGAATAAATGCACCATTGCCCGGTAGGTTGATAACTGCCGGGTTTTACTTAATTTTATGGGGGTGGTTTTTTGCATCGCAGTGATAAATTATCCAATGGTATTAGGATTGTGACGGAAAACATGCCGCAAATGCCGTCAGTTACCTTAGGTGTCTGGATCAGAAATGGTTCAGGGGATGAAGTAGTCGGGGAGGAAGGGATCTCTCATTTTATTGAGCACCTGCTTTTCAAGGGCAGTGCTACGCGCAGTGCCAAGCAGATATCTGAAGAAATTGACCAGATTGGTGGCAGCCTCAATGCGTTTACGTCAAGGGAGGCTACTTGCTATTATGTCAAAGTTTTAGCGGAGGATCTCCCGCTGGCGGTGGACATTTTACTTGAGATGGTTTTTGAGCCGACCTTTCCCTTGGCCGAAATTGATAGAGAGAAAAATGTTATCTTTGAAGAAATTAAAATGTATGACGACACTCCGGATGAACTGGTGCACGATCTTTTTCATCGCGAGATATGGAAAAATCATCCACTAGGCAAGCCGGTCATTGGGGACAAGAGTGCGTTACTTTCCATGAGTAGAGAGGACATATTGGATTTTTACCGTCGTCAATATACGAACAATAAAATAGTTATTGCCGCAGCAGGTAAAATCAAACATGATTGTTTCTTGGAGCTTGTTCATCAGAAAATTGATAAAATTGCGACTTTTAATGCAGGCGAGTCGGCCGAGATGCCTCAATGGCATCCGGGGCGCTTCAATGTTGTAAAAGAAACCGAACAGGCTCATTTATGTGTCGGTAGTGCCGGGGCAGCCCGCTTAAACAAAGATTATTATGTCTTCCAAATAATTTCGGCATTATTGGGAAGTGGGACAAGCTCGCGGTTATTTCAAAAAATCCGTGAAGAGAGTGGGCTTGCTTATTCGGTGTTTTCGTATTCATCTTCCTATGATGCGGCTGGAATTTTTGTCATTTATGCCGGCACATCTTATGAGAATTTAGCAAAAGTCTATGATATGATTATGCAGGAGTTAGTTAATATTTCGATGACTGCCGTTTCGCCTGAAGAATTAGATAAGGTCAAACAGCAATTGCGCAATGGTTTGTTAATGTCGATGGAAACTACCAGCGCCCGTATGAATCGATTAGGTAAGAGCGAATTATTTTATGACAGAGTAATCTTAGTCGACGAGGTCATTCGGAATATCACCAAAGTTAAGGCATCAGATATCCAAAGAGTGGCGGAAGACTATTTTCAAAGTGAGAAATTAGCATCTTTAACACTTGGAAAACAGGGCCTATAATGACTGATAGGGAGAGGCTGTTTTGTGATGCAAGTATATAAAATCAACCGAACTCGAAAGGATTACGATGTCTTTCCGGGGCAAGCAACTATAGGCTCGGCGGGTTACGATCTGGTTGCAGACATCGAATCACCTATGATGTTGGAGCCGGGACAAAGAAAAATTGTTCCGACAGGAATTGCGATCGCTTTAACTCCAGGTTGTGTTGGTCTTGTGTTTTCCCGAAGTGGTCTGGCAAGTTCATCTGGACTGATGCTGACAAACGGAGTCGGCGTGATCGATGCCGATTATCGGGGGGAAGTTGGTTGCGCAGTGATCAACATGGGAGATGCGCGAGTCGAAATAATCCCTGGGATGAGAATAGCACAATTAGTCATCATGAAGCATTCCGAAGAATTGCCGGTTTTTGTAACCGAGCTGCCAGCATCTGATCGAGGCATCAATGGTTTTGGTTCGACGGGAAAGTAAGGAGGTGTGGTTGTGAAAGTATTAATTAATGGTGCTGCAGGAAAAATGGGGAGGGAATTAGTTAAAGCAATCTCATGTGAGACAGACATGGTTGTCTGTGGAGCGTGTGATGTGAGCAATGTGGGGCAAGATGTTGGCGAGGTTTCCGGTGTTTCTGGTTTAGCGATTCCTATAGTGGATGAAATAGAATTGGTTTTATCCTCCACTTCGCCTGATGTTGTGGTTGACTTCACGAATCCGGCTGCCCTTAGGGCTAACGTCGAAAGGATGCTGGCCCAAAAAATAAGGCTTGTTGTCGGCACTTCTGGTGTCGACGCAGCGATGGTCGCTTATTTAGCAGAGCTTTGCAAACAGACTGGATCGAAGATTATTATTGCTCCCAATTTTGCGATAGGAGCGGTTTTGATGATGAAATTTGCTAAAATAGCGGCGCAGTACATGTCTGTAGCTGAAATAATTGAACTGCATCACGATCGCAAAATCGACGCTCCTTCAGGTACTGCCATTCGAACAGCTGAGCTCATTGCACAGGGGCGTGACGTTCCTTCGGGCAATTCTCCTGCCGAGGATATGTCTACGCCGGAGAATGCTTTTAGAGGTGGCAGAGTGCAAGGTATTCCTGTGCATAGCGTTCGATTGCCCGGCTTGATGGCGCACCAGGAAACGATTTTCGGTGCCCTTGGTCAAACACTGACCATTCGTCACGATTCTGTAAGCCGTGAATCTTTTATGCCTGGGGTATTGTTGGCCATTCGTCAGGTTGGTTCGATAGATGGCGTTGTCTATGGACTTGAAAACTTGCTTTAGGGGGATTAATAATGAATGGGATGGTCATCTCTGTGGTGGGAGCAACTGGCGCAGTCGGCGGTCAGATGCTTAAATGTTTAGAGGAACGCGATTTTCCTATCCGTGAATTACGTTTAATGGCGGCTCCGGAGGATGTTGGTAGCAGTATAAATTTTCGCGGCGAAGAAATCTTGGTTCGTGAGTATAGTGACGATTTTTTTCGTGGGTGTGAAATCGCACTTTTTAGTGCTGGCGGTGATGCTAGCTTGGAGTTGGCACCAAAAGCTGTCAAGGATGGTTGCATTGTTGTGGATAATTCCAGCGCTTTTCGCATGGATTCTCAAGTACCCCTCGTGGTTCCTGAGGTTAACCCTAGCGACACCTATTCGCATCAGGGGATTATCGCCAACCCTAACTGCTCAACGATTCAGATGGTAGTTGTCTTAAAGCCGATTTACGACCTTGTCGGGATTAAACGCATTGTTGTATCTACATATCAGGCTGTTTCTGGGACAGGCATAAATGCTATTGGAGAATTACATTCCCAGTCTCTGGCGACTTTGCGTCGAGAGCCGGTTCGCGCCGCCGTTTATCCACATCAAATCGCTTTTAACGCGCTTCCACAAATTGATGTTTTTTTAGATAATTTTTACACTAAAGAGGAAATGAAAATGGTTTTGGAAACAAAAAAAATCTTGCACGACGATAATATTCGTGTTTCTGCAACTGCTGTTCGTGTGCCCGTATTTAATTCCCACAGTGAATCTGTTAATATTGAAACGAATTTGAAAATGACTCGGCAACAGGCCATTGAGGCCCTGAGCCGTGCCCCAGGGGTAGTAGTGGAAGATGACCCGGCAACAGGAAGCTACCCGTTGCCAATCAATGCTACGGGGCATGATGATGTTTTTGTCGGGCGGATACGCGAAGACGACACGATTGATAATGGCCTCAATATGTGGATTGTTGGGGACAATCTTCGCAAAGGTGCTGCGACAAATGCAGTGCAGATAGCTGAACTTTTGTTAAAGGGGAAGGGCCAATGATGTCTGTGACGGTAATGAAATTTGGCGGAACGTCTGTCGCCAGCTCGGAATCTCGGCGTAAAGTTGCTGAAAGAATAAAAGAAGCCAGCGCTCTTGGACAAGGGGTTGTCGCTGTTTTTTCAGCGATGGGTCGTAAGGGAGAACCCTACGCCACAGACAGTTTGATAAATATGGCGAATTCTGTTCACGAAAATATTCCAGAACGCGAATTAGACTTGCTTATGTCTTGTGGAGAGATTATTTCTTGTGTCGTCATGGGGCAGGAGCTGCGACGCTACGGAGTTGATTCTTATGTTTTAACAGGTCCGCAAGCGGGAATAAAAACTGACGGCAATTACGGTGACGCTAAAATAGTAAAAATTGATGTCAGTAAAATCCGTGACTTGCTAAGTGAAGGGCGGGTCGTTGTAGTCGCAGGGTTTCAGGGCGCAGCCGGGGATCATGAATTGGCAACACTAGGACGTGGAGGAAGTGACACCACGGCTGCGGCTTTAGGAGTGGCTCTCGATGCGGCAAGCATTGACATCTTTACAGATGTTGAAGGAATAATGACCGCTGACCCCAGGGTGTGTGATGACGCTAGAATGTTGACCACAATTACATTTGGGGAAATTTGCCAAATGGCCCACCTTGGTGCAAAAGTTATTCATCCCCGAGCTGTTGAAATAGCGATGCAAAAGAGCATCCCGATACGAGTTCGCAGCACTTTTTCCTCCTCGCTTGGCACTTTAATTACTGACAATGGTTTTAGCGAAGATGCCGGCGAAATAAGGAATGATCGAGTTGTTACCGGCGTAACTCATCTCTCCGGGATAAATCAGATTAAGGTATATTTTTCGACAGACAATGCGGCTGATATTGAGTTAAGAATTTTTGAAGTGTTGGCAGAAGCTGGCATTTCAATCGATTTAATTAATGCCTATCCCGATCATGCAGTTTTTACCATTAAAGATGAAAAACTGAGTAAAACTCTGGAGGCTTTCACTAGGATTGGCGTTGATTACGAGGTGCGCGAGGGATGTGCAAAGGTTAGCGTTGTCGGTGCCGGAATGCAGGGCGTTCCGGGGGTTATGGTACGCGTAGTCGCGGCGATGTATAAGGCAGGAGTGCGGATTTTGCAAACTGCTGACTCCAATACGACAATATCTGTTCTGGTGGAAGAGCAGGATATGAAAAAAACTGTTTCGGCGCTCCACTATGCTTTTGATTTAACTAATCAGGAGGGATGAGAAATGAAAAAGATCGGCAAATTACTGACGGCCATGGTGACCCCTTTTAATGACTGCGACGATGTGGATTTTGCCCAAGCAAGGCGCTTGGCTAGGGACCTAGTCGATGTGCAAGGTTCTGATGGAATAGTGGTGGCTGGAACCACCGGCGAATCTCCGACGATTAGCTTTGAAGAAAAGATTGAGTTGATGCGGATCGTAGTTGAGGAGGTTGGGGATAGAGCCTACATCGTCGGGGGTACTGGTACTAATTCGACACGGGATTCAATTGTCTTGTCTAAAACTGCTGCCGATACAGGGATCGACGCTGTGATGTTAGTTGCTCCATATTATAATAAGCCTCCTCAGGAAGGTTTGTATCAGCATTTTAAAACCGTTGCCGATTCTGTGAGTCTGCCCGTGATATTGTATAACGTTCCTGGGCGGACACAGTCCAATATTTTACCTGAGACAGTCAAGCAGCTTTCGCAAGTGGACAATATTGTAGCGATTAAAGAAGCCTGCGGTAATATGGATCAGGTGTCTTCGTTGCTTTCTCTGGTTGGTGAGGAAATGGTAGTATTAAGCGGTGATGATTCCGCAACCTTGCCGATGTTGTCTTTAGGTGCTCAGGGAGTTATTAGTGTGGCTTCACACATTGCTGGGCAGAAAATTAAGCAAATGATTGACGCTTTTTCGGCAGGTGAATTGAAAAAAGCTGCCTTATTGCATCAGGAATTGCTTCCTCTGTTTAAGGTTCTGTTTATCACGGCGAATCCCATTCCCGTCAAACACGCTCTCAGTTTGCGCGGAATGGATGTCGGGGGTGTACGGCTTCCCTTGGTTAAGGCAAGTGCTGCAGAAATTGAAAAAATAAATAGTGTTGTAAAAAAATATATTTAGCAGGAATATTTCCTTCATCAATATGGAGGAATTGCCTTCACAAAAAGGATGGTATCAATGAATATAACTGAAGACGACAAGACTCTTCAATTTATCCCGTTAGGTGGGATGGGTGAAATCGGCAAGAATATGTACGTCTATCGATATGGTGACGAAATTGTCGTAGTTGATTGCGGGCAAATGTTCCCCGATGGTGAAATGTTTGGGATAGATTCGGTTTTACCGGATTTTACTTACCTGAGGGACAATGTGTCAAAGATAAAGGGTATTCTTTTAACACACGGTCACGAAGATCACATCGGGGCACTGCCTTATGTGCTTCGAGAAATCAAAGTGCCTGTTTTTGGCACAGGTTTAACGCTGGGATTAGTGCGTGCGAAGCTTAAAGAAAACCCGCTCAATTACCAACCCGATTTACGGATTGTCGTACCTGGACAAACTGTTGACCTGGGGAAGTTTAAAGCGGAGATTGTGCGGGTTAATCACAGCATCCCTGATGCAGTAGCGATTGCTTTGCATACACCCCTCGGAATAGTTGTTCACACTGGTGATTTTAAGATTGATCAGACCCCTGTGGACGGCAATGTTTTTGATTTGCAGCGCTTTGCAGCACTAGGTGGTCAAGGTGTAGTGCTGCTAGTAAGCGACAGCACTAATGCCGAGCGGCCTGGCTTCACACGATCAGAAAGGGTTGTCGGCGATTCAATCGACGAAGTTTTTCGGGAAGCCGAGGGACGTATTTTGCTGGCAACTTTTGCTTCAAATGTGCATCGTATCCAGCAGGCAATCGATGCTGCCGAGCGATATGGACGAAAAGTTGCTATTGTTGGCCGTAGCATGGTCAATGTGGCCGGCATTACCGCTGAGCTAGGGTACATGAAAGTACCTCAGGGAATCCTTGTTGAACTTGACGAGGTCAAACACCTGCCTAAAGAAAAGGTAGCGATATTGATGACAGGTAGCCAGGGAGAGCCTTTAGCCGCCCTGTCACAGATTGCTATCGGCAATCATAAGAAGCTT
>CAZWXO010000026.1:0-13387 GCA_964637885.1 uncultured bacterium | reverse complement strand
AATCAATTCTGGAGATACCGTTGTATTAGCTGCGACACCAATCCCGGGCAACGAGCGCTTAGTGGGTAAAACAATTAACAATCTGTTCAAGCGCGGTGCTAACGTCGTGTATAACGCGAAGGACGACATTCATGTTTCCGGACACGCAAGTCGGGAAGAGTTAAAAACGATGATTAGTCTTACGCGGCCAAAATTTTTTATACCATGCCATGGTGAGTATCGGCATTTAGTAAAGCACGCTGATTTGGCCATTGAACTGGGGATTCCTTTGGATAATGTCAGCATTGCTGAAAACGGCAATGTGATGCAAGTTACCCAGGACGAAATGCTGTACATTGGAGATGTTCAAGCCGGCAAAGTTTTTGTTGATGGATTAGGCGTTGGGGATGTTGGCAGCATTGTACTAAGAGACCGAAAGCATTTGTCCCAGGATGGCATCTTAGTTATTGTTCTGACAATCAATAAAAAAAGTGGTGCTATTGCAGCGGGTCCGGATGTCATATCACGGGGCTTTGTATATGTGCGGGAGTCTGAGGATTTGATAGATGACGCGAGGGACGTGGTTATAAGTGCCTTGGAAAAATCCGACCAAATGAAAAGCAATCCTGAGTGGTCGGTAATAAAATCCATCATTAGAAATTCCCTTGCCAATTTTCTTTATGAACGGACTGGAAGGCGTCCGATGATTTTGCCCGTCATCATGGAGATATAGAAATGGTTAGACGGGTAGCAAAGAAGGGTAAAGGTACAAGCAAGCGAAGCCGGGGCAGAGTTCCAAAGCCGGAGCAAGCCTCGGTGCGCATTGAAATAATAGGAATTGCCTTGGTCGGGTTTGCCGCCTACTTGATGTTGAGCCTGACAGCCCCCTTTGTCTCTGGGAAGTTGGGCTATTTTATCGAAAGCAGTTTGGTTATGTTGTTGGGTGACGCAGCATTCTTGTTTCCAATGTACATTGGAATTGCGGGAGTGCTTGTTTTTGTTGTGGCTAGAGATTTAGTTAATAATTATGATGCCTTGTTTATATATCTATGGCAAAATATAGTATTTGTCGTTTTTGTCAGTTTGTTTTCAACGCCTGTGCTTGATGGGAACACGGTTTCAGGGGTTCGTGGTCACGGTGGAGGCATTTTTGGAAATTTTGTTTTGCAGGGAGCTGTTAATTTAATTGGATTAGCAGGCTACTATTTATTGCTTTGTGTTCTTTTCGTTGTTTTGATTTGGAGCTGTAAAAATAGATTTATGGTGAAGTTTAGTTTTTTAAAATCACCGTGGCCTAGAAAAGTAAAAAGTAAGCTTGCCATGCAAGTTAAAAAAGAACGGCAACAAAATAGTGTCAGTGAAAAGGATGTATTGGCGGACTTGCCAAAGCCCTTTGATTTTGACAAGGTGAGAGAGCTTAACAACGAAGAGGACATCGACCTCGCTGCCATGATCAGAGAAAACCCCGATGTTAAGCTGATCGAGATTAAAGAGCATATCCGGGAATCGAAAAAACCATCAAAGCAAAAGGCCGTCATTGTCAAGGAAGCCGAGATTATTAAAAGTGAAAAAAAGCCCGACACTCATGTTAGTTTTTCCAGAGAGGAGTCCGGTATTCATAAAGGCCATCTCCCCCCGGTTGAGCTACTAGATAATTACAATCGTCAGTTGTTGACATCAGGTAGTGATTTGAAGGCTCAATCAGATTTAATCGAAGAAACATTGTTGAGCTTTGGGGTCAAGGCAACAGTAAAAAATGTGACAGACGGTCCCTCTATTTTGCGTTTTGAGTTGCAATTGGCACCAGGGATAAAGGTCAGTAAAATATTAGCTCTGGCTGACGATTTAGCGCTGAGTTTGGCGGCCGCGGATGTTCGCATCGAGGCGCCTATTCCAGGCAAAGCTGCCGTTGGCATTGAGGTTCCTAAGTTGCACAAAACTCCGGTTACGCTACGGGAAATGATTGAAAGCGACGCCTTTCAAAAGGCGGAATCTCCTCTGACTGTCTGTCTGGGGAAAGATGTTGCCGGGACTCCGATTGTCACCGATTTGGCTTCTTTACCCCATCTTTTGGTCGCTGGGGCGACGGGTTCAGGTAAAAGTGTCTGCATTAACGGCATCATCAACAGTATTCTTTACAAAGCATCTCATCTACAAGTGAAGATGCTTCTAATTGATCCAAAAATGGTTGAATTAGGCGTCTATAATGGAATACCGCATCTGATGGTGCCTGTGGTCAATGATGCGAAAAAAGCGGCCTCAGCGCTTAAATGGATGACGAAAGAGATGGAGAGGCGGTATCGCCTTTTTGCCGATTCTGAAACCAGGGATATTAAAGGCTATAATAAAGATAAATCATACCTTGAAGAAGACTATTTAGCGCATGTCCTTGTTATAATTGATGAGCTGGCAGATCTTATTATGGTAGCGCCGGCAGATGTCGAGGATGCTATCTGCCGGTTGGCGCAGATGGCCCGTGCCGCGGGTATTCATTTAGTAGTTGCTACGCAAAGACCTTCGGTCGATGTCATTACGGGTTTAATTAAAGCGAATATTCCCTCTCGATTATCTTTTTCCGTAAGTTCCCAGGTCGACTCCCGTACAATCTTGGACATGCCTGGAGCCGAAAAACTTGTGGGTAAAGGGGATATGCTTTTTCTTCCTGTGGGGAAGTCGCGTCCTCTGCGGATACAGGGAGCTTTTTTGTCGGAGCAAGAGGCATCTAGAGTTGTTTCCTACATCAAAAATATTGATCATTCTTTAAATATTGAAGATCAGGACATCCCCGAGTTTGAGGAAATAGCTACACCCGACACTGATAAAAGATACGACGATGACTTGTTTGAAACGGCAGCAAAATTGGTGGTTGAAGCAAGGCAGGCTTCAATATCTTTGCTGCAGCGCCGCTTGCGCGTTGGGTATGCCCGGGCAGCTAGGTTAATCGACATGCTGGAAGAAGCAGGATTTATCGGTGGCTTTGATGGCAGTCGTCCGCGGGAAGTTTTCATTGGAGAGCAAGAGCTAATCGAAAGGCTGGGTAATAAGGGAGAATAGTTTTGGAGGTGTTTCCATGGATTTAGTGGAAATCGGCGGAACTCTTAAACGTGCGAGAGTTGATCAAGGACTAGAAATCGAAGATATCGAGCGCGACACAAAAATTAGAAAGAAGTTTATTATCGCACTGGAAGAAGGAGACAGCGCTTCCTTGCCGGGTGAGGTTTATGCGCGGGGATTTTTAAAGAATTATGCCGAATACCTGAGGATTGATCCAAGGGAAATGTTGGAGGCATATCGGGAAGCACATCCGATCGAGAGTGATGAATTTAAATTCAAAAAACAGGAATTGGTCTCGTTTAATAAAGTAGCGCCGAGGAAAAAATTTAATTGGAAAACTATTATTTTTTTAATTGCAGCTATCTTGTTTGTCGCGGTGATCGCTTATTATTTTAAGGACTCATTTCAAGGCAAGTCAGGCGATGAGGTAGAGCAACAAGTCGAGGTTCAAGCCGAGTATAATACTTCACCGATTGCTGGGGACATTAGGGAAAATGACCCGCCGCCTGCTGAGGGAGAATTGAGCGAGGAAATCAAATTTGTCGTTTCCGGAGAGCGCTGCTACGTCGATATTAAAGTTGATGGAGCAAATATTTATCGTGGAATGTTTGAGCGTGGTGAAGAGAAAAAATTCACTTATAGTGAGTCGGTTTGGATTCGGACCAACGACGCTGGCTCGATAACTGTTTTTGCTAATGGCGCAAACATCGGTGTTATTGGTCCTCAAGGTGAGCTTGTCACCAAGGAATACCGTGTTGATTAGTGAGCCTGGCAAGAATAAGCAAAAATTGTCCTGCGCACTGATTAATCTTGGGTGCAGCAAGAACTTGGTTGATGGGGAAAAGATTTTAGCGGAACTTTTGAAAAATGGTTTTAGTATTACTGACGATATTGCTTCCG
Organism: uncultured bacterium; assembly: GCA_964637885.1. Classification (GTDB taxonomy): domain Bacteria; phylum Bacillota; class CAZWXO01; order CAZWXO01; family CAZWXO01; genus CAZWXO01. The sequence continues at coordinate 9,454 of CAZWXO010000026.1, read as the reverse complement.
CGAATATTTTAATCCTCAATACTTGTGGGTTTTTGGCGGCATCTGTCCAAGAATCGATTCAGAATACTTTAATGCTGGCGGAAGTAAAGGAACGCAGTTCCCAGACAATGCTTGTGGTCGTAGGTTGCATGGTTGAGCGATATGGCGATACATTAATGACTGAAATGCCAGAAATAGATTTGCTATTGGGTTGTGGGATTGAGCATGATTTGCCTGGGCGTTTGCTGGAGCTGTACACCTCGAAGTCTGGCAATTCTGACTTCCGCCTGTGCGCCCAAGATGGACTGAAAGAATTTGGATCTGCCAGTCGTGTTTTGCTCACTCCTCCTCACTATGCTTATTTGAAGATTGCTGAGGGGTGTGATAACGGATGCAGCTACTGTTGCATACCGTCGATACGAGGCTCGCAGCGAAGTGTGCCCATGGACGTTTTATTGCAGGAAGCGCAGTGGCTTCTGGGTGAAAACGTTAAGGAGATCAATGTCATTGCTCAGGATGTCACCAATTACCTGAATGTTACGGGTACCCACGGGGCGGACAATTTGGCCATGCTTTTAAAGAGGATGGACGCACTTTCCGGTGATTTTTGGATACGGCTGTTGTATGCCAATCCATTTGGTATTAATGAAAAATTACTGCAGACGATGGCTGAATCAAAGCACATCCTTCCCTATTTTGATATGCCGATTCAGCATTGCGTTGACCGTATCCTTGCAATGATGAATCGCCCCTCAAATCAGGCGGCAATAAAACAGACGATTTCTCTGATTCGTACTTATTTGCCCGAGGCTGCTCTGCGTACCACGGTTATTGTAGGTTTCCCCGGGGAAACAGAAGCTGAGTTTCAGCAGTTAAAGGATTTCATCACTGCGATTAAATTTGACCGCATGGGGGCATTTGTATATTCACCTGAAGAGGGAACACGGGCATACGATTTTACCGAAAGAGTTCCTGAAGAGATTTCCAATCGACGATTAGAGGAAATAATGTTGCTGCAAGAGAAAATATCCCTGGAAAAAAATCTTACTTGGCGCGGAAAAACGATGCGAGTCCTCTATGAGGAAGAGTTAAACGTTGGGGAAAAGTATAGCGCCAGGAGCTTTCGCGATGCTCCCGATGTTGATGGACTTGTCTATGTTAGAGGGTATCGCGGTGAAGTTGGCTCCTTTGGCGATGTGGTGATTACCGGGGCAATGCACCATGATTTAATTGGGGAGGCGGTCAACGAATGAACCTCGCAAATCAGATTACCCTAATACGTATTGCGATGATACCGTTGTTTATGGTTGTGTATCATTTCGGCTATACCTACGCAGCATTGTTGATTTTTTTAGTTGCGGCGCTGACGGATTTTTTAGATGGGTATATCGCCCGAACCCGGAACCAAGTTACTGACCTAGGAAAATTTCTCGATCCCTTGGCCGATAAAATGTTGATTTCAGCCGCTTTTGTCTATCTGACATATAGTAACTTACTACCTCCTTGGGTGACGATATTAGTACTGTTCCGCGAATTTGCAGTTAGCGGATTAAGGATGGTTCTTGCAGGAGATGTCGTCATAGCAGCCAGTATATTTGGAAAAGTTAAGACTACTTTGCAAATTATCTCTGTGGCATGGCTGATGCTGGAGTTTCCAGGGGGAGAGATAGTCTATTGGACGATGCTCATTATTACCCTGGCTTCCGGTTTTGATTATTTTTATAAGGCATGGCCAGATTTACAGAAGGAGGGTTAACAATTGCAAGTTAAGACAGCTCAAATTGTGGCGATTGGAACTGAATTACTCCTGGGGCACGTTGTCAATACTAACACTTCATTCATTGCTGAAAAGCTTTCTGATTTGGGGATCAGTTTGTACCGGACTTCCGTAGTTGGTGATAACGAAGCAAGAATTGTTGACGAATTGAAAGATGCCTGGGAAAAAAACGATTTAATTATTACGACGGGCGGCTTAGGGCCGACAGGAGATGATGTGACTCGTCACGCTGTCGCAAAATTTTTGGACGTCAATTTAGTCAAAGATTTACAAGAAGAAGAAAAAATTAAAGATTTTTTTGTTAAGCGCAAAACAAAAATAACTGATAATAATTTTGTCCAAGCGCTATTTCCCGAGGGTTCCCAGCTTCTGGTCAACTCTCAAGGGACAGCATCAGGCTTTCTTTGCGAGCGTGATGGAAAGATTATAATTGCTTTACCGGGCCCCCCTGACGAAGTCAGAGGGATATTTAAGGGCGTGTTAGACGACCGGCTGAGAAAATTAACCATCGACGGAAGAAGAATTGTTTCGAGGACTTTAAAATTCTGGGGACTGGGAGAGTCGCGGGTCGACGATACACTAAATGATTTGTTCATAACTTATAAAAATCCCAGCCTTGCTTACCTCTTTAACAGGGGCGAAGTTTTTGTTAGAATCACAGCTTTGGTCCACGAAAACGATACGAATATTGCAGATGAAATGGACGAGATTGAGTCAAAAATATTACAAAGATTAGGCGACTATTATTTTGCCAAGGATGGAGAAACAGTCGACTCCATCGTTTCCTCCATCCTTATCAAGAAAAAAATGCGGCTTGCTTTGGCTGAAAGTTGCACAGGCGGGATGCTGGGACAGCGGATCACAAGCCATGCCGGGAGCTCGGAATACTTTGATGGTTCGTTGGTCACTTATAGTAATCAAATGAAACAAAACTTGCTTGGCATTTCACCCGAAATGATTAATCTTTATGGCGCCGTGAGCGCGGAATGTGCAGAGGCGATGGCCAAAGGCGTCATCTGCACGACCGGTTGCGACGTCAGTGTTGCTATAACAGGAATTGCTGGACCGGAAGGCGGGACAGTCGAAAAGCCCGTAGGATTAGTGTTTATTGCTATTGCCAGCCAATTAAGAGTTCAAGTCCATCGCCTGCATTTTCTTGGGGGGCGAGATAAAGTGCGACAGTTGTCTGTGGTTGCCGCGCTACATTTACTATGCGATTTTCTCGAGGATGATTCTACTTGCTAGAAAAAAGAATTAGATATATAATCTAACAGAACAAACGTTCGATATAAAATGATGGAGGCGGCGTCATGGATAAGCAAAAAGCATTGGAATTGGCTTTGGGAAATATTGAAAAACAATTTGGAACAGGTTCTGTTATGAAGCTAGGTGAGGCACATGCTAAAATGCAAGTGGAAGCTATTCCTACGGGTGCAATATCTTTAGATATCGCATTGGGCATCGGTGGTGTTCCACGAGGACGCGTTGTTGAAATTTTCGGCCCTGAATCGTCAGGTAAGACGACGGTCGCATTGCATATTATTTCCGAAGCACAGAAATTAGGAGGAATCGCGGCCTTTATTGACGCTGAGCACGCTCTGGATCCTGTATATGCCAAGGGCATAGGGGTGGATGTTGATGAATTGCTGATCTCTCAGCCGGACACCGGAGAGCAGGCATTAGAGATTGCTGAAGCTTTAGTCCGCAGTAACGCGATCGATGTTATTGTCGTTGATTCCGTAGCGGCACTGGTACCAAGGGCAGAGATCGAAGGAGAGATGGGAGATTCACATGTCGGCTTGCATGCCCGGCTGATGTCCCAAGCTTTGCGCAAGCTGACGGGGGCGATAAGCAAATCAAAAACTGTTGTTATTTTTATAAATCAATTACGCGAAAAAGTCGGGGTTATGTTTGGTAACCCTGAGACGACAACCGGGGGTAGGGCATTAAAATTTTATTCCAGCGTCAGGCTTGAAGTGAAGCGATCCGAGTCTATCAAGCAAGGAGACGAGGTAATTGGGAATAAGACCAAGGTTAAGGTTGTAAAAAACAAGATTGCACCTCCTTTCCGCACGGCCGAATTTGATATCATGTTTGGGACAGGCATCTCAAAAGAAGGGGCCCTTCTGGATATGGGTGTGGACAAAGATATTGTTAACAAAAGTGGTGCATGGTACTCGTATAACGATACCCGTATTGGCCAAGGGCGAGAAAACGCGAAAGAGTATTTCCGCAATAACCCTGAAGTTTATGAGGAAGTTAAACAGAAAATCATCGATTGCTATGATTTCAAGACAAAGCTTAAAGAAGAAGTGTCTAACTAAAATGTGCGCTTGATATGGCCATTGAATCGGAAAATGACTTTATAAAAGCCTGCGGTTATATTTTATGGTTAGTGTCTCGCTTCCCGCAAACAAGAAAAATGCTTCGAGAAAAACTATTACGAAGAGAGTATCCCATTGATGTCGCAGAAGAAGCGGTTAAGTGGGCTGAATCGTTAGGCTACATCGATGATTCCACGATGGCCGAAGCTGTCGTTAGAAAGCATCGACGTAAAGGGTTTGGGCAGGCACGAATAAAAAGTAAGTTGAAACAAATGGGTGTCTCGGATAATAATATTGAAAAGGCGATTAACGCTGCGCAGGATTCCAGGGAAGAAGAGTCAGATAGACTTTTGTTAATTGCTCAGGAAATATTGCGGAAAATACCAGAAAATAAGGACAAGAAGCGCGTTTTAGCAAGGCGATTAGTGAGCAAAGGGTACTCATCGACAGAAATTTATAAAATATTTCAAGAAATAAACTTTTCCTGCGTTGACATCGATTGCGAATAGCTATATCCTTTAAAGGCGTATTGGTCGTCCTGGCAAGCTATTAGTTTGCGAACATAAGAGCATTTGCTCCCTTAAAACTTAATAGGAGGTGGGGGAAATAGAGTATTTACTCATAATTATAGGGATACTCGGCGGGCTTATAGTTGGTTTTGTGGCACGAAAATATATTGCTGAAAAAAAGATTAAATCTGCAGAACATGCTGCGCAGGCTCTTCTCGATAGTGCACATAAAGAAGCAGATCAAAAAAAGCGAGAAGTTCTTTTAGAGGCAAAGGATGAAATTTTCAAACTTCGTGCCGACGTTGACCGTGAAAACAAAGAGCGCCGTAGTGAAATGCAGAGGATGGAACGACGTTTAATTCAAAAAGAAGAAACGTTGGACCGAAAGTCCGATGCTATGGAGAAAAAAGAAGAAACCCTATTAGCAAAAGATCGTGATGCAGAAAAATTAAAAGAGCAGCTGACTGAAGTTCATGCAAAGCAACTTTCTGAACTAGAACGCATCTCGGGGCTTACTAATGAAGAAGCACGCGTGATGCTATTAGAAAATGTTGAAGACGAAATCAAACAAGACGTTGCGATCATGATCAAAAACATCGAAGCTCAGGCGAAGGAAGAGTCAGACAAAAAAGCTCGCGAGATTATCTCTTTGGCAATTCAAAGGGTGGCAGCTGATCATTCAGCGGAGACTACTGTTTCAGTCGTAGCTTTGCCAAGTGATGAAATGAAGGGTCGCATTATTGGAAGAGAAGGTCGGAATATTCGCACCTTGGAAACGCTGACAGGGATAGATTTGATAATTGATGATACCCCTGAAGCAGTTATACTATCCGGCTTTGATCCAATACGGCGCGAGGTGGCAAAAGTTGCCCTGGAAAAATTAATCACTGATGGTCGAATTCATCCGGCTCGCATTGAAGAAATGGTGGATAAAGCTAAAAAAGAAGTTGACACTAAAATTAGAGAAACCGGAGAGCAAGCGACGTTTGATACTGGCGTCCATGGGCTACATCCGGAGATTGTTAAACTACTTGGAAGATTGCACTATCGGACAAGTTACGGACAGAATGTGTTGAAGCATTCAATCGAAGTAGCACATTTAGCTGCTTTAATGGCGGCTGAATTGGGGGCTGACGTCGCTCTGGCGAAGCGCGCCGGGTTATTGCACGATATCGGCAAAGCCGTTGATCACGAGGTAGAGGGCCCGCATGTTACAATAGGTGGGGATATTGCCAAAAAATACAAAGAGTCTCCTAGCGTGATTCACGCTATTGTGGCTCATCACGGTGATGAAGAGGCTAAAACCGTTGAAGCCGTGCTTGTTCAAGCTGCTGACGCTATTTCAGCTGCGCGCCCTGGTGCACGCAGAGAAACACTGGAAAGTTATATTAAGCGTTTGACAAAGTTGGAGGAAATCGCTGAGTCCTTTGAGGGTGTTGAGAAATCCTACGCCATTCAAGCTGGGCGGGAAATAAGAATTATTGTTAAACCTGAAAAAGTTGATGATTTAAATTGTGTAAGAATGGCAAGAGATATCGTCAAGAATGTAGAGGATAATTTAGATTATCCTGGGCAAATTAAAGTAACGGTAATTAGGGAGACAAGGGCTGTTGAATACGCAAAATAGTTTCAGGCGGTTAATCCGCCTTTTTTTTTATCTAAATTTTCATTATAATAGATGTAATATTTTAAAGGGGGTGCGGTGATGGTAGTCAAGTACCGAGATAATGGGAATATCAACGATTCGATTGGATTGTTGATGTCGCTCCTGATGTGTTACCCAGGCATTTGCACTGTTCGGTATCTTCCTGACAGCAACTCCCTCAAGCTATCATACTTAATGAAGAATGGTTTTGATGAGCAAAAAATCCATCTTATCAAAAGCATTTTAGTGGATAGTATGGTATTTTATGCTGAAACCACACGCAAGCGGATATCGCCACTTGAGTTGGTTTTTTCTGCAACCGGCGATTTAGGGCAACTTGAAATACTGTGCGGGATTGAAGACCTTACCCGTGAAGAAATCAACATGGTTAACGAAATAGTTGTCAGCCACTTTCAAGACCTCTTAACTTTCGATGTGCGTGAGCCGTTGCTGGAAGAAGACAGGGTATATCAAGAAGCATATATTGACAATATGCTTGATAGCATGCGCGATTGTGCACCACAAAGGTATCTAATCGGTTTTCGTGAAGAAGGGCGAGTCATGGTTTATAACAAGTAGAATTGGGATGAAAGCGCAGGGGATTTTGATGGATCAGGAAATTATGGAGTTGTTGCAGGATGATGCGAGGTTAACTCCTGAGCAAATTGCAACAATGTTAGACATGGACGTTTCTGAGGTCAAGGAAAAAATTCAAGGCTATGAACGAGAAAAGAAAATTGTGAAATACGGTGCTACCGTTGACTGGGATAAATCAAATTGCGAGGTCGTCTCAGCAGTTATCGAGGTCAAGGTGACGCCGCAGCGTGGCGTTGGGTTTGACGATGTGGCGCGGCGCATTTACAGCTTTCCTGAAGTTAAGTCATTATATTTAATGTCGGGAACCTATGACTTGATGGTTGAAGTATCAGGGAAGTCCCTCAAGGATGTCGCATCGTTTGTTTCGGCGAAGTTGTCGACTATCGAGTTTGTTGCCAGCACTATGACAAATTTTATCCTTAAGAAATACAAGGAAGACGGAGCAATCTTGGAGGAAGAGGAAGAGATCGAAAGATTGAAGGTGACGCCTTGATGCGTGATTTTGTCTCAGAAGTCGTTAACAGCATCCCCCCGTCTGGAATCAGGAAATTTTTCGATATTGCTGCCGAAATGGATGACATTATTACTTTAGGGGTCGGAGAGCCAGATTTTTCCACGCCATGGCACGTTCGTGAGGAAGGGATTCACGCGCTGGAAAAAGGTTTTACTATGTATACATCTAACCAGGGCTTGTTGGAACTTCGCGAAGAGATAGTGCAAAAATTGGCAGTGGATTTATCGGTAGCTTATAATCCGAAAGATGAAATATTGGTAACTGTGGGAGTCAGCGAAGGATTAGATTTGGCGATGCGGGCAACATTGTCGGCTGGAGATGAAGTTTTAATCGTGGAGCCATGCTATGTATCATATCAGGCTTGTGCTATTTTATGTGGAGCGATTCCTGTTAGCGTTCCCACTTCACTCCAAAATAATTTTATAGTGAGCCCGGATGCAATTGCCGAAAGGATTACTCCCCGCACAAAAGCAATTCTTTTATGTTACCCTAATAACCCCACTGGAGCGACCCTGGCGGCCGCAGATTTATATCGAGTCGCAGAACTGGCTCAGAAGCACGACCTGTTGGTTTTTTCTGATGAAATTTACAGCAAACTGCTATATGAAGGCAAGCATGTCTCGATCGCATCCTTAGAAGGGATGAAGGGGCGTACAATCATGTTGAATGGGTTTTCTAAATCCCATGCAATGACAGGTTGGAGGATTGGATACGCAGCTGGCCCGGCGAATTTGATTGCAGCAATGACAAAAATTCATCAATATACGATGCTATGTGCTCCGATTGCGGCTCAAAAGGCTGCTATTGAGGCACTTCGTGACGGTGATAGTCAGATGGAATACATGCGAAAGAAATACAATCAGCGCAGACGGTTTATAGTGAAGGGTCTAAATGATATGGGTTTGAAATGCGCTATGCCGCAAGGAGCCTTTTATAGCTTTGCTTCGGTAGAGGCAACGGGTTTAAGTGATTCGGATTTTGCTGAGAGGTTGCTATATGAGGCGAGGGTGGCGGTAGTTCCTGGTTCAGTTTTTGGAGAAAGTGGGAAAGGTTTTATTAGGTGCTCTTACGCTTCGTCAATTGAAAATATTAATGAAGCCCTCAAGCGGATGGAAGCCTTTATCGCAAAGCTGTAATTTTTACTGGTGAGGGGTTGCGTTTTTTGTAGACGTAGTATTCCTTAAAACCAATTTCAAGGGCCAAAGCAATCATTTTATCAAATCCATATGCTATGTTTTCCACTTTGTGGGCATCTGACCCTAGAGTCAGGAGTCGTCCGCCTAGCTCGAAATAGTGTCGTAGAATATGAGGTGCAGGATTTGTAAATTCACTATGTCGGAGCCCAGAGGTATTAATTTCGATTCCAATTTGTTTTCCGATTAAAATTTTAAAAAGATTTTCCATTTCGGTAGCATAATCTGGATACTCAATTTTTTCAAAATATTTTGTAAATCGGGTAACTAAATCTAAATGTCCTAAAATATCAAAACCACGGCAGCATTCAACAGCAGCCGTGGTTTCTTTTATATATCCCTTGATGCATTCGGATTCATTGCGGTCAATAAAGTATTCACCTGAGTAAAGGTCATAGTGATCGACCATATGAATTGAACCTATCACAAAATCAACATCCTTGTCGGCTAGATAAGCATCGATTTCAGAAGAAAAATACGATTGAATACCTATTTCAAGGCCTTGAGAAATGTCCAAGTTTTTTTGAAAAAGGGACTTGGCTTCATGTATCGAAGCTGTATATTTTTCAAAATTAAGAAATTCGTAACCGAGGTCATTAGGGTCGAAGTCGACATGCTCGGTAAAGGCAATTTCCTTGAGGCCCATTTTTATAGCCTGTTGGCATGCTTCAAAGGTGTCCATCAACCCATCTGCAGAAAAATATGTGTGCATATGATAGTCTTGCATCGTTTCCTCCGAAAATATATATCTAGAAATATTATAGCAGGGATGATGAAAAAGATGTAGATGTATGCAAAATATTAAGCTAACCTTAACAATTTTGGGCCTGTAAGTGTAGTTGTAGGGTTTAAGCGCTCATTTTTCCCACCTTTGTACTATACACAAACCCGGGTCAGACGTGGCCGCTCCATGGAG
>CAZWXO010000025.1:20176-23349 GCA_964637885.1 uncultured bacterium | reverse complement strand
CGCCTGCAGATTCTGGCGCTGGCGATCCGCAAACTGACCGAGGCAGGCTACGTCGGTGAGGATGTTTTTACGCTCACTTGGACAACTGTTGACGGACAACCGCGGACGCAGGTCGTGCGCGTTAAGGTTCTCCCGGAGGTTAAAGGTTTGAAATTGCCGAAAACAGGGGAAATGCCGGACATTTATTTTTATCTTGCCGGTGTTATGATGCTGGTTGTTGGTCTGAGTTTGGTGCAACGGGGCCGACGGCAGACAACGCGGACTGCTAAGTAATGGTTTTGCAGCGACCGCGCTATATTAAGTCGAAGAAATATCTACTGGGTGTGATGTGTTTGTTGATTGGGGCATTATTAATTGTGTACCCATGGACAGCAAAGGTATATACTTGGTACTGGCAACAACGAATTTTCGAGGAACTTATTGCTGAGGAATACGACAAGCTTCAAGCGGATTATCGACTCATGCAGCAAGCTGAGGAGATGCCAGACGAATCGCTACCAGCGGAGGAGGATGGCGCTACAGTCAGCACTGCGAGTGCTGTTTTGCCTGATGATCCGGACCATATTTCGCAGCACCAGGCAAATGTGAAGGGGCTTTTGCTCATCCCGGAGATCGGCCTTAAGTTACCCATCAGCGAGGGGGTCGGCGTGCATGCTCTAAAAATCGGGGCAGGGCATATTCGTGGAACAGCTTGGGCCGGCGAAATTGGAAATATTGTGCTGGCGGGGCATAACAGTGCTACTGACGGCCGTCTTTTTAGCCGCCTGAATTCTTTAAATGAGGGCGAGCTTGTGACGATAGATACCGGGGGAGAAAAATATAATTATCGCATCTTTGATCAAAAAGAAGTAGCCGATGATGATCTATCCGTGCTTTACACTAATGAAGACAGTGAGCTTTTAACCCTAATCACTTGCCTGGATGGCGACAACAGCCGGCGACTTGTTCTTCAGGCGCGGCGTGTTCAGTGACCTCCGGCAGCTGAGTTGGTTGATGACCGGGGCATAGATGAATAGGGCGAGGTGAGGGATTGATGAATCGTCGCTGTTTTTTGGTGGGCACCGTCATCGCGACGCTGACCTTGGTCATGCTTGGCATGGCCTTTTTGTTTTTCCTCGCATCCGCAATATTGCCCCGACCAGAGTATCCCCAGGCACGGCAAGGTGTTATCGATCTTCGCAGTTGGGATTTCCCCTCGCAAGGGCTGGTACCCTTGACGGGAGAGTGGGAGATCTACCCGGGGAAGCTGGCAACACCGTCAGAGCTAAAAGCAGTGCCTTTCGGGGAAAACAGGCAGTGGCTTTGGCTTCCTTCCCCTTGGGGCGAGGAGACGACTAGTGCTGATCTTTCCCGTCGGGGGATAGCGACATATCGCCTGCGGGTATTGTTGCCCAAGGGTCAGGAGAATTTTGGCATCAGCCTAATCAATATCCGGATGGCCAGCAAAATTTTCGTCGATGGTGTCTTGCTCGGGCAGGGCGGGTCTCCAGCGGCATCACTGGCGGAGGGTTATCGCAAAGGCAATTATCCCTATGAAATATTTTTTGCGAGTCGGGACAGGGAAGTAGTCATCCTTTTACAAGTCGCCAACCTGGATTTTAAAGATGGCGGGGTTATCCAGGAGCTGTCGATAGGGCAACCGCCTCAGATTGTCAGCAATTTAATGCGAAGGCAGTTGCTCAATGGAGCGATTGTTTTTTCCATCCTTATTACCGGTCTATATTTTCTTTTTATCTACTTCGGGCATCGGCGGGAGCTAAGTTTTTTACTCTACGGCAGTTATTCCATCCTTTTTGCCCTGTTCGAGAGTACTTACGGTGAAAAACTCCTGATGCGCCTGCTAGGCGAGGCCCACTACGGTTATTTGTTCTACCTCAATATATTGGCACTATTTGGCAGCAATCTGATTATCTGCTATTTTTTCTGGTTGATGTTTGGACGCATTATTCCTCGCTGGTTTTTGGCGGGAGCGACTGTCTGGTTAAGTTTGGCCATAGCAACTTTGCTGATTCTTCCAATGAGTGTGTTTTCCGATCTGGAGAATTTATTCTTAATCGGAGGAATTCTCATTTATTGGGGGCTTACAGGTCTCCTGATATACGGGCTGGCGCAGGGAATCCCAGAGGAAGCCAAGCGGATTCAGGCCTGGTTGATGCTGATGGCCATCTGTGGCATCAACCTGTATTATATTAATGGATTTTTATATTTTAATGCCGCTATCAATACCCAATATGTTGGCATCTTCGGTCAGTTAATCTACATCGTTTGCATTTCTATTATGCTTATCTATCGGTTTACCCATTCGTATGTTTTGCTGGAGGCCGCCGGCTGCAGTTTGCAGCGAATGAATCAGCTGAAAGACGAGTTTTTAACCAATGCCCCCCGGCAATTGCGGTCACCGGTCAATGGCATGATTAATTTAACTCAGGCTGTCTTGACGGACGCTGCTGAACAGTTGACGGAGCAACAGCAAGAAAATCTGCAGTTTGCCATCGATGCCGGAAATCGAATAAGTAGTTTAGTCGAGGATATTTTGGATTTAGCTTTGTTGCGCCGGGGTGAGTTGCAGATGCAACCGAGGCCGATTGACTTGCGCAGTGTGACAGAAATTGTATTGCGGCTCCAGAACCAACAACTTGGGAATCAACTTGTGCGTTTACACAACGCGGTCCCTCCAGAGTTTCCCTTGGTGATGGCCGACCCGCGCCGCCTGCGCCAAATTGTCGATATTCTGGTGGACAACGCCATTAAATACGCTGCTTCGGGAAATATCGAAGTCGGGGCTGAGGTGCGCGCTGGGGAAGGGGTTTTTTGGGTTCAGGATCAAGGGCCGGGGATCGATCCTGAGGTGCAGCAAGGTATTTTTGATGCTTTTTATCGCGGGGAAAAGGGCCGGAATCATTGGGGAACTGGCCTGGGACTTGCAGTTGCCAAGGGTTTAATTGAGGCCCAGCAAGGCAATATTGAGCTGAGATCCCTGCCCGGGCAAGGAACTCGCTTTATCGTCTCGTTACCTTTAGCTCCGACGGTTCTAAATGAAAGAGAAGAAGTGCTGCCTCAGGAATTGGAACATGATTTAAAAACCAATGGGCGTGCCTTTGCAACAACGCCTCCGCAAGCAGACGGGGCTAAAGTTTTGTTGGCTGATGACGATGTCGATAATCTACGTGCTT
>CAZWXO010000025.1:18834-20166 GCA_964637885.1 uncultured bacterium | reverse complement strand
ATTCGATCTCGCGATTTTGGAGATTATGCTGCCGACGCGGGATGGTTATGCGTTATTGCCGGAAATCCGTCGGCGATTTTCTCTAGTCGAATTGCCGGTCTTGTTCCTGACTACCACAACCCGCCCGGAAGAGCTCCGGTATGGATTCCAGGCCGGAGTCAATGATTATATCATCGAGCCTTTCGCTGCTGACGAGCTCAGGGCCAGGGTGGCAACTCTTTTGGCCCTGCGCCAGGCTGGGGAGGCATTAGTGCAAAAGGAACTACTCTTGCTTCAAGCTCAGATCAAGCCTCACTTCATTTATAATTCCATCAGTGTCATTGCTTCTTTGAGCACTCGTGATCCGCAACGGGCCAAGGAATTGCTTTTATCTTTTGCCGATTATCTGCGAGGGAGTTTTCGCTTTGAGGATCGTCAGGGAATGATCCCGTTAAAAGAGGAATTAATTACCGTGGGTGCCTACCTGGAACTGGAACAGGCACGTTTTAAGCATCGATTGTCTGTGGTGTGGGATGTCGAGGAGGGGCTTGATTGCTTGTTGCCGGTTTTAGTTATCCAGCCGTTGGTGGAAAACGCTGTTTTTCACGGGGTTCGCAGTAATCCCGATAAAAAAGGGACGGTCACTTTGCGAATCTGGCGTCAGGGGGAGTGGATCCATGTCGAGGTGATTGACGATGGTAGAGGGATGGATGCCGAAACAGTGGCGCAGATCATGCAAGGTAGCAGCTCGGGGACAGGGCTGGCTTTAAAGAATATTAATCAACGCTTACAAAAAATCTATGGTAGAGGCCTGCTCATCGAGAGCTCCCCGAGTGTAGGCACCAAGGTCGTGATGGAGTTGCCTACTTGTTTGGAAGGAGGTGGCAGTGATGCGGGTAATGGTGGTTGAAGATGAGGAAGATATTCTGCTGGAGATAAGGTCCTTATTAGAAGAGTACGACATGGTGGAGATTGTCGGCGCGCTGACTGACTCTCGGGAAGCATTGGCGCTGGCATCGGTAATGCGCCCGGATGTGGCGTTTCTTGACATTCACATGCCGGGAATCAGTGGTATCGAGTTGGCAGCTAAATTGTTGGATCAGTTACCGTTTCTTCAGGTGGTTTTTGTCACAGCCTTTGATAATTATGCTGTGCGAGCCTTTGAAATAAATGCGATCGATTATCTGCTTAAGCCTGTACATCCGCAGCGCTTGGCAGCCACCGTCCGGCGCCTTGTAGGACGAGAGACGTCGCTGGTGGGTGATAAGGACTTGCGCATTGAAGCGTTTGGCGTTTTTGAGGTCTATCTGAACAACGATCGAGTTAAATGGGAGAGGTCAAGGAGCAGGGAGA
>CAZWXO010000025.1:0-18824 GCA_964637885.1 uncultured bacterium | reverse complement strand
TTTGCTGCCGGTCAAAAAATGCACAAGTTCAAACTGTGTAGCTTCCTCTGGCCTCAGCTGGATGAGCGCCAGGCTCTGATCAATCTGCAAACCACGATGTACGCCTTGCGCCGGAAATTAGCAGACCCATTGTCGGATAATTTGCGCATCGAATACAGTGAAAACAGTTACATTCTTCGCATGACTTCTTTTAGGTTTGATTATCAAGATTTTTTGCAGCTTCATCGTCGCTGGCAAGATAGTCATAGTCCAGCAATCGCCGAAGAAGCCTTAGCATTAGGGAAGGAGGGCCTTTTAGAAAGTGAGGGGTGGACTTGGGCACAGCCGTTTCAGGCTGGATGTGACCTCAAATATCTGGAGATGGCCACATGGCTCGTTGAGATGAGTTATACCGAGGGGCGCTATAATGAAGTAGTGCAAAGAGTAGTCGAGATGGTAGAGCAATACGAACCCTGGCCATCGGCTCAGGTTGCCTTTGTTAAGGCTGTCTGCGCCCTGTATTCACCACCCGAAGCCAGTGCCAAGCTCAACGACTTCCGTCAGCAGCTGACCCACAGGTTTGGGGTAGGGCTTGCGCCGGAAGCCGCTAGCTTGGTCCCCCGCGACGGAGGAGAGTAACGCTTATATTTTATATTTTTTCAACTCGCCCCGGAAGTTTCCGGTGAGTTTTTCCAGTTCGCTGATATGATCGATGAGATCTTTGATCTTTTCCGAGTATTCCATAACGTTGGCGCTCATCTCTTCCGAGGAGGCGGAGTTTTCTTCGGCGATGGCAGCAAGTGAATGGACATTTTCAATGACATTGGCCAGCTGTTTGGTTTGATGGCTCATCTCCCCGACCAGATTGACGATGTCGCTAGCGACAAAGCTGATGTGCTCGGTAGAGCTGATATTGTCGGCGGCAACCTTGGTCAAGGTCTGATTGCTTTCTTCCAGATGGACAAATTGGCTGTTAAATTGTTCAATCATCGTTTGGACGTCGGTGATGAACATCCGCAAGTTTTCGTTGATCGTCTTGACTGAAGATTTTGAGCTTTCCGCTAGTTTGCGTATTTCATCGGCAACGACGGCAAAGCCACGACCCATTTCCCCTGCTCGGGCCGACTCGATGGCTGCATTGAGGGCTAGCAGATTGGTTTGCTCGGCGATGCCTTCGACTGCGGTTACGATGGTCAGAATATCGTTGACGCGGCGGGAAAGGTCTTCACTGCGTTCGTTGACTTTGGCAAAGTCGTCTCGGACCGAAGCAATGACGCCCGTCACTTTTTGCGTGTCCTCGGAGGACTTGCGAATGTTTTCTACGGCTTCCTCCAGTTTGCTGCTACTGGCTAATTCTTTGTCGGCGATGACATTGAGGGCATCCATGTTTTCAGATATGATGGCAACGGATTTCTCGGTTTCCTCGGCTTGATAGACAGCGCCGTTGGCCACATCGTGAACTATGGTTGAAATATCATCGGAAACGTTTTTCATCTTTTGAGCAATTTCGGCAAAGGCTTTGGTAAAGGAGTGCATGTCGTCGGTTCCGCCCTTTAAGAACAGAAAATCTTCTTGGATCTCGGCGCGAAAAGAGGCTATTTCGGTAGCAAGCGGCTCAAAGTCATCACCGGAGCTGATCCGGGAACTAGTGGCAAAGTCAAGTTGCCGTAGGCGCTGTATTTCTCCTCGTACTGCCGCCAGAGGCCGCAGGGCAAGGGTTAGTAATCCAAAGGTAATGATAAACGAGCCAATCGTATACAAGCCACCCTGGATAAATCCGTTGAGCAAAGTAGTGACGACTCCAGTGATGAGAGAGACATAAAAGCTGGTCTTAAGGGCGATGCTACGGAGAAAGCCCAATGACATTATTTTGTTAATCTTGAAGTCTTGGAAGACGGAATCATCTTTTTCCAGGGTCAGCTCAACGTGAATAAACTTCCCGCCGGAGCTATCTGTGCCACGGCCAATCTCCCGTACATCCATTTTTTCTTGAAAATATTCCGACCCTCCGTCTAAAAGCCCAAGAAAGTAATCCACCATGCCCCGTTTGGAAACGTATTTAAGCTCAAGTTTTTTGTACCCGGTGTCGGTGGCAAAAATGCGCGGCGGGGTAGCCCCGGAAATCATTTTTGTAATCTGGGCGTGAACAGCATCCATCATCATCAAAAAGGATTTCAGACTGGAACGCTCAAAGTATGACGGAAACCATTCGCGAAAAGAGCGGACATTTTCTTTGCCGACTCGGCGCCAGATAGCGCCGGCCGTCGTATTATTTCTGCTTGCAATATAGCTAAAAATCTGAAAAGCTTCCTCGTCGACAATGTCTTCAATGGGAGAAATAATTTTACTAATCGACCAATTAACCTGCTCCATGGCACTATTGACCATTTCGTCACCGTACAGGCGGCGCAGGCTACTTAGCCATGTTGAAACAACGGTTCCTTTCATCTGCCAATCCTCCCTCATTCTCTAAAAAATCTTCCGGTTTGCTGCTACTGGGTCAAGTTTATCATGGACGTTATTAATTGAAAAGACGGGCATTGACTAAAATATTGAAAGGTTTGGATAGATAGAGTATGATTGCCCGCAAGAATAGATATTTTCAAAGTCGGCGATTAACAATTAAGATTTAACAGTTAATACTTTTGGATTGTTCACGAAAAAAGTCATCAGGACTTTTTCAGTGGTTTCGGATAAATGTCAATACAAGGGATGGTGGTGATATTTTGCGTATTATCGTCGATGCTGACGGGTGTCCGGGGAAAGACATAATCGTTGACGCAGCAAGGACAAAGGGCATCGAGGTGCTCTTGGTAGCTGACCACAATCATCGCCTTGACGACGGTTATTCCTCCGTGCTTCTTGTCGACCCCGGCCGTGATGCAGCTGATATAGCACTAGTCAATCAAATATCACCTGGAGATGTTGTTGTCACACAAGATTACGGCGTGGCCAGCATGAGCCTAGCTCGGGGGGCCTTCCCGATTCACCCGACAGGATATGTGTTTGATGCGGACAACATCGAGAGGTTGATGTTTGAGCGCTATCTAGGACAGAAAGCTCGGCGAGCCGGCAAGCGCACCAAAGGGCCGCGTCCACGCAACAAAGCCGACGACCAAAAGTTGGCGGCTTGCCTGGCAAATTTACTGGACGCTATCAAGCTTCGATAATTTAGTGATTCTTTTGTTGCACTACATTGCCTGAATTGATTATACTGTGACGGAGCAGACGAAGGGTGGAGTGTCTTTTGGGGGATTCAAAGCCGGTTTTGAGGAAGAAGGCCTTACAAATTTTATCTCTCCTTATTTTCTTATCTGGGTCCGGGGCTATTTTAGTAGCGGTGTGGTTTGCTCCAGCCGTTGTCGAGGCAGCGATGCGCTCGCACTGCAACAAAAGCTTAAAGGAAGTAGTGCAGCTGCTGGATCCAATCATTGGAGCAAGCGAAGAGCCGGTTATTGAGGCGACAATAGCGGCTGACGTAGAAGATATTATGCTCAATTTTGACTGTCAACTTGCTAAAGGCGGGGCTCTGACAGTCATGCGCGGCAACGCCCCGCTGTTTTCTTTTCGGGATCGTCAGGTTATGGAGTTTGTCACTCCCATGGAGAAGCAATACGTTTATAGCTATGTTTCCCTGGAGAGTGGTTTGTTGTATGTTGTGACAGTCCCCCGCACGATAGTCGAGCAGGATGTTCACAAGTCACGCTTGATCTGGGTTTCAGTACTTTTGGCGATTACTCTTGGGGGAACCGGCTTTTGCCTGTGGCTAGGAAGTGATAAGGCAAGATCAGGGGGTAAATGAAAATAGTTTATGCAATTGATGACAAGGGCTTGACTAAATATTTAAATATGGTAATATATCAATAGTAAGTGATCTGGTGATCACGGAATAAGGGGGAAGAAAAATGGCGGACAATTTATTGCATTTTACTGAGGGAAATTTTGCTGCCGATGTTGAGCAGAGTGCAGCACCGGTGCTAGTTGATTTTTGGGCTCCGTGGTGCGGACCATGCAAAGCTTTAACCCCGGTCCTTGCCCAGTTGGCTGACAAAGTCGCTGGCAAAGTCAAAGTCGGCAAAGTCAATGTTGACGAAGAGCAAAGCCTCGCCGCAAAGTTTGGGGTCCGAAGTATTCCGACGCTGCTACTTTTTAAAGATGGTAAAGTTGTCGAACAGGCTGTCGGCAATCAACCTTTGGCAGAGCTGGAAAAACTCGTTGCTAAGTACTCGGGCTAAGGATATTACCAGGTAAGGTTGTTGGAAATTTTGTGCTGCCGGTTAAACCGGCAGCCGTCTTTTTATGTAACCGTTTAATCTATCTGCTCCAATAAAAGTCAGAGAATGCCGAGGTGAGAAGCTTGCGGGTGGACAGAATGATGACAATTTTAGTAACGCTTTTGCGGCGGGGGCGGATTCAGGCCAAGGAATTATCTGAGCTGCTCGATGTCTCCCTGCGCACGATCTATCGAGATATCGAAGCCATCAACCAAGCTGGCATTCCAATCATCGCGTGGCAGGGCGGAGGCGGTGGCTATGAGATTGCCGAGGGCTATCGACTAGACGGTGGTGTTTTCTCCAGCCATGAATTAGCCGCCCTTGTTACGGCACTAGATAGCGTGGCGACTGCTGTCCCTGATAAAAAAATGGCAGTTTTGGCAGACAAGTTAAAAAGCGTGGTTCCCCAAGGGCAGCTTCAGGCCTTTAACATCGAAAGTCAGCAATTGCTGATTGATTTTTCTCCATGGAGTATGGACACGAAACTACAAGACACTGTCAAATTAATTCGTCAGGCGATTACACAGTGCAAAATGACGAGCTTTGTCTATCGCAAGCCTCAAGGTGATCCAAGCCGTCGCCTGGTGGAGGCCCATACCTTGGTTCTCAAAGGACAGAATTGGTATTTATATGGATTTTGCGTGGAAAGGCAGGATTTTCGGCTTTTTCGCCTATCTCGCATTGCTGATCTAACTTATCTCGAACAGACATTTGAGCGACGCGATATCGATGTTCGCGGGCTCTCGTGGAACGATGACTTTCTCAGCATCGGAGGCATTGAGCTGACGCTACGTTTTGCCGATGAAGCTTGGCGCGCAGCCATGAATTGGTTTGGCAATGAGCAATCTAGCATTGATTCCCAAGGTTTTGCCACAGTCACTTTTACGATGCCGGAAAGCAATTGGCTTTACGGTTTTATTCTCAGCTACGGAGATGGAGTTGAGGTATTGGCGCCAAAACATTTACGCGAAAAAATTGCTTCTATTGCCCAGAGTATTAGCCGTCTTTATCAGAATTAAGCTAGCCTTGCGCCCGAATCTCCTGACTTTAGGTTAATAAAAGCGCAGGCCCTCGCTGGCGACGCTGGTGCTGACGTAGCAGATAAATTTTTACGCGAGGCGCTTACCTGATTAAAACTTATATAGCCTGATGAATATGACATACAGTTGTCATATTCATCAGGCTATAATTATCACATCAAGATTAATAAGGAGGAAATGCAATGAACACCAACACATGCCAGGTCGAGGAAGTCGCAGCTCAGGAGATTCTTTCCGCTCGGGTTCGAGGAGGGGTGGCCGAAATTCCGCAAATTTTAGGGAGGGTCTATGGGGAAATCGCCGGTTATCTGGCGGAGCTGGGCGAAGGCCCGGCGGGTGCTCCCTTTGTTGTCTACTACAATGAGGATATGCAAAATCTAGATATGGAGGTCGGATTTCCTGTCAATAAAAAGCTACCGGAACGCGGCGATCTAAAGCCAGGTGTTTTCCCTGCCGGCAAAACCGCAATGGCCATGCACCATGGACCGTATCAGGATGTCGAGAAAACGTACTCCACTTTGGCAACTTTCATGCAAACAGAAAAGCTGGCACCGGTGGGCCATGTTATCGAGTATTATCTGAATGACCCGGCAAATACACCAGCTGCAGAGCTGTTGACAAAGGTTGTATTCCCCTTGCGGTAGTCAGTGTTTGGCTCCAGCTTAAATGGGGATAATGCGAATTTTTGCTAGTTTAGCATCGGTCGGCCCTTGAAGGTGCCGGCCGTTTTTGCGATATACTTCAATGAAATCAAAGACATCCGCAGTAATCTCTTCCCCCGGGTAGACGACGGGAATACCTGGTGGGTAGGGAGCAATCATTTCGGCAGTGATCGCTCCTCGCGCGTCTTGCCAAGGAATTTCACGCCAATCTGCAAAGTGGGCTTCTCTGGGAGTCAGGTGTGCTCGGGGGACGGCGGGGAGTTGAGTGATGTTTTCTAAAGTTTTGCCGCCACGGTGCGTCTGGGCGATTTTTTTCAGGGCATCGAGCAGTCGCTGCCCATCTTTTTTGGTGTTGGCAAAGGTGACAATCGCCAACACATTCATGTAATCGCATAGTTCCACATCGATACCGTATTCTGTGAAAAGCCTTTCTTTTAAAGCAAAGCCAGTGATGCCGATGCTCTTGCCGCTGATGGTGAGGCGGGTGCAGTCGAAGTCGTTAATTGAAGCACTTCCGACAATCTCTTTCCCAAAGCAGGAAAAACCGGGGATGGTATTGACAGCGGTACGAAGCCAATCAGCTAGCTCAATGCCCGCGTCGATCATCTTTGGTCCCCGCAATGCTAAATCGTGCCTGGCGAGGTCGAGGGAAGCCATCAACAGATAGGAGGGGCTGGTGCTTTGGACGATATGCAGATTGGCGGCTAGTTTACCTCGATCGATTAGCTTCGAATTTAGCTGCAGCATCGAGCTTTGTGTCAGCGATCCAGTCACTTTGTGGATACTTTGGGAGCAAAGATCAACCCCGGATTGCATGGCACCTTTGGGGAGCTGGTCCGAGAAATATAGATGGGCACCATGAGCTTCGTCGACAATGAGAGGTGCGCCGTGTTGATGGCAAACAGCGGCGATGCTGTCAAGGTCGGAAGTGAGTCCATAATATGTAGGGCTGACGACGAGCATCCCCTTTAGATCGGGGTCAAGGGAGAAGGCAGCCGCGACCTTGGCTGGATCGATACCACCGTGCACTCCCCACTCTTCTGACAGCTCGGGCATGATGTAGCGCGGTGTCGCACCGGAGATAATCAGGCCCATGAGGGCGGATTTATGGGCGTTACGCGGAATCAGCACCTTTTCCCCAGCCCTGGCGATAGTCGTTAGGGCCGCTTCGTTGCCGCAGGTTGTCCCGTTGACGAGAAAAAAACAATGTTGGGCGGAGAAAACTTCCGCCGCCAGATCCTGGGCTTGTTTGATGACTCCTGTTGGATTGTGCAGGTCGTCTAGCAGAGGTGTCTCGGTCTGATCCATGGCAAAAATTGCCGGGCCGGCAAAGTCTAGCCACTTTTGATTTATCCCCCGCTCATTGCGATGTCCGGGGATGTGAAAACTGGCATAGTCACCTTGGGCGTATTCCATCAGGGCATCAAATAGGGGGGTCTGGTCTTGCTTGTTCATCGGCTTCCTCCTTGATTAATCGAGCATCATCAGCCATCTAGGCAGGTGAGGATGTTTGTACTCCAATAGCGCAACTTTAATCATAACCAGCTGACAGATAAAGTCAAGGTGAGAATTGGTATGGGGTAAGTTGGGAAAATGGCGACTGCTTTTTGCTGGATTGTCTTGCTAAAAACCTCAGGCAGGGTGATAATTATTCCAAATAGCGGAGGTGTCTCACAATGAGTTATGCGAATTTATCGATGCAAGAATTTTTAGAAAAAGCTGCCAGTTCAGATTCGACGCCAGGGGGCGGCGGGGTGGCGGCGATAGCTGGTGCGCTTGCTGCGTCAATGGCGTCAATGGTGGCCAATTTGACAATTGGCAAAGAAAAATACATCGAAGCTGAAGAAAAAATGCAACAGGTGGTCGTGGCGAGCCAGCAGCTGATCGTTAATTTTTTGCAGGCGGCTGATTACGATGCGGCTGCCTACCAAGGGGTCATGGACGCGTATCAGATGCCCAAAAATTCCTCCGCTGAGCAAGAAGTGCGTCACAGATTAATCCAGCGCAGCTTGCTAGAAGCGGCCCAGGCTCCACTGCGGACGGCGCAATTATGTCGCGATGTCTTGGGGATGGCTACTCTCACCCGTCACAAAGGTAACCCGCTTGCTGTTAGCGATGCACTGGTGGCACTACATCTGGGGTATGCCGCCCTGCTCGCGGCGGTAGCTAACATTGATGCGAATCTCGATCTGCTTGCGGATAGCGACCGCAAGCAGCAGCTAATACTGGAAAAAACTGCGCTGCTGGAGGATGCGGTCAAGTTGATGCAGCGCGAGGGCTTGCTAGGGTAAAGAATTATTGGGGTAAGAAAGGATGAAGCAAGATGGCAAAGGCAATCGTTATTTATTACTCTCTTGAAGGCAACACTGACTACATCGCCCAGGCGGTGGCGGAGGGAGCTAGTGCGGAGCTGCTCCGATTGCACCAGCAAAAGGAAATTTCGCCGACGGGCCTGATCCGCTATGTGACCGGGGGCAAGCTGGCGGCTACCAAGGGTCTGCCAGCTTTAGCCGAGACATTGCCGGATCTTAGTGATGTCGAGTACGTCTTTCTTGGAACGCCAGTCTGGGCAAGTACCTTCGCTCCGGCTTTGCGCACTTTCATCAGTCAGGAAAAGCTAGTCGGAAAAAAAATCGCATGTTTTATTTGTTACGCTGGTAATGCAGGACGAGTTGAACAGGAATTAAAGCAATTGTGCCCGGAAGCGCAGTTCATGGGTAGCATCGGCTTTAAAGATCCTTTCAAGAAGAAGCGAAGTGATGATTTAGCCGCCGCAAAAAGCTGGGCGGCAGGTATTATCGGGAAACTGCATGCTGAGTAGGGGAATGACCTCAGCCTTGCAAGAAAAAATAATTATTGTTACCCCAAGCTTTGCCACGCCACGGGGTAACTCCACTACCGCACGTCGTTTAGCGGAGGGCTATCTGCGGACCAATTATCGGGTCGAGGTTGTGTCTTTGGAGGAAGAGGCGTGGCAATTGCAATGGCGAAACGCTTGCGGCGCTGACCATATGGGGCGATGTCTGTATCACATCCTGCATGGAAAGAGTCTGCAAACTCTGCTGGAAGCGCAGTTGCTTAGAGAAGATTCTTTGCCGCTGACGATTTTAACGATGACGGGGACCGACATCGACGATCTGCGTCAAGCAAGGTCTGTCCCCTGGTCTGCCTGGCTGGGGAAAGTCGGAGCTGTGGCAGTTTTTGTCGAGGAGCATCGGGATTTCTTGCAGCGGCTATCTCCAGAGCTAGGGGAGCGGCTGTATCTCGTGCCGCAAGGGGTCGCCTTGCCGGCTCAAGTGGCGCGCGCTACCTATCCTCTCTGGGATCAAATGGGTGACGATTGTTTTTTATTGCCGGCCGGGATCAGGCCCGTCAAGGATATTGCCCTGGCGGTCGAGGCCTTTGCAAGGCTCGCGCAAAAGCAGGAGCGGGGCCGGCTCTTAGTGGTCGGCCCTGTCCTCGATGCAGGCTACTACGAGGATATTTGTCAGTTGGTGCGTCGGGTTGATAATGTCAGTATCGTGCCTTTTGTTCCGTACCCGGAAATTTTTCAGATGTATCGCCGGGCAGTCGCCGTTTTAAATACTTCTCGGCACGAAGGCCAGCCCCAAGCAGTG
The DNA here is from genome assembly GCA_964637885.1 of uncultured bacterium. Taxonomy (GTDB): domain Bacteria; phylum Bacillota; class CAZWXO01; order CAZWXO01; family CAZWXO01; genus CAZWXO01. Next base: position 9,252 of record CAZWXO010000025.1, on the reverse strand, counting down.
ATGGAGGCGATGACCCTTGGAATACCGGCACTGCTACGCCGGGTGCCAGGCAATATCGGGATTGCCGTGGATGGTGTCCATGGCTACTATTTTTCCGATGCCCGAGAGCTAGCGGAAAAAGCTCTCCATTTACTGGCGAACCCCGACGAGCGTCACCACATGGGCAAGGCCGCTGTGGCGCATGCCTTAAATCAATGGGCACCGGAAAAGGAATTATCAACTTATTTGCGAATTATTCAGCAATTGCTTTTTAATGCCGAGCTATAGGATAAGGCTACGGAGCAATCCCTGACAAAAATCATTGCGATCGGGAGGCAGTGCATTGGATCACGTAATACATTTTGGGCAAACCTCGGGCCAGGTACAAGTGCAGGAGAGTTTTGCGACCCCGGGTGCCGGAGAGGTCTTGCATTTTCACAGCTCTTTACTCCCTTTGTTGACTGGACAAGTAACCCAGTGTGTGGATGGAGAGGAATGCCTTCGTGAGGGTCTGGTTGCGGCTGCCGCGGAAAAGAGTACGGTCGTTTTTTTGATGAAGGCGGAATTTGCCGAGAGCGTGCCTTTTTTAAGCACTCTCGCCGCATCGTCAGCTTCTCTCTTAATTGTTCTACTCGGGGACGAGCTGGATGCACTGGTGAAAATTCAACAAGATTCCCGGGGGATGGCGTTTTTTTTAAAATTACCTTTTTGGGAAGTGTACGACGATGCTTCCCTCGAGCAGGCTCAGACCGAGACTAATTCTCTATGGCTAAACCTGCCGCACCCAGTGGTTTGGGTAGTCGATTTCTGGCAGCTCTCTGAACCGCTCTCGGAGCGGGGCGCGGTGGTGACAGATGCGACGAGTCCCGGGAAGCTTCCTCGCTCCTACCACTTCTCCCGACTTGTTCAGTGGGAAATGCGCCAGCTGGAGCATCGTTTCGCCGCGATTTACACTCTTTGGAGCGGAAACTTTTTCTGGGGGCAAGGCGGCGTCGGGATGCTTTTTTGCGGGGGTTGCCAGCGTTTAGCGCAAAATGTGCGGGAAAAGGACCTAAAAAATTTTCGTGTCATGTGCCTGACAAACCAATATCCCCTGCCCGAAGGCAGCTTGATGCCTTTTTTAAGCGGTTTGGAGATTGTGCTGGTTATTGAGGGACATGCCCCCGTCGTCGAGCAACAGCTCTATGTCCTGATTGCCAAGTCGGGGATTTCCCTGCGGATACGGCGCCTGCCAGCTAATATTGTAGGGCGTCAGGAAAAAGAGAGGGAGTTTTTGCACCTCTTCTTAGCCAATCCGTCAGCTCTACCATCGGCCCAACCGCTGGATGACTTGGGGGCTTTTATTGGCCTGAAGTGAGGCTAACGGCTTGACTGTAAGGATCCCAGCTCACCATATAGCCCATCGCTTCCGCAGCAAAACGGAGAGGAATCATCGTTCGTCCGCCGCGCAGCTCGGGTGCGGCCTCCAGGCTGGTAGCGGCTCCGTTGACATAGGCAGTGCGATTGTTGATTGTTAATTCGACAGCCCTTGCCGAGGAAAGAGCATAAATCCGCCCCGAGGATGCATCGTATTGCACTTGGGCTCCGGTTGCTTCTAGCAGGGGTCGGAATGGAACCATCACTCGCCCGGACTTGGTATAGGGAGTCGCCCCCTCGAGGTTTAGGAGCTGTCCATTGAGGCGGACGGTAATGCCTGAGCTAAAGCCAGGGGTATATAGGGGTGTCCCCACGGTAAACACCCAGCTGGTAGCGGGAAAATCCCGCCCCGAAGTGTCTTTGACACCTTGAGTGACGGCAATTTTGTAGGAAGCTCCTTGCATTAATTGGGAAAGGGGTGTCAGCTGCCCTTCCCGGGTTAAATAGTTATACGAGACATAGGCGTTGATTGGCCCTGAGCTGCCGGATGGCGTCAGGGTAACGGTCGTTGAATTGACCGTCGAGGCTCGGGCATCCTGATTGAAGCGAAAGCTGACGGTTCCCATCGGGTCGGCTAAAAACCCGTTCTCGGCAGGACTGCGGCTGATCAGAAAAAAACTGGTACTGCTCGTTGAGGACGTCGTTCCCTCCCGCTCGGTGCGAAAGCGCCAACGTGATTCTTCGAGGCGGTTGTCATCCGCATCGCGGACCCGAGTAGTGACGATGACCTCGTAGCGGGTATAAACCGACAAATCCTGGATTGGGGTCAATACCACCTTGCGTCTGGACGGATAATAATCCACCTCTGCTTCAACGCGCCGCCCGCCACTGTATTCCCGCAGGTAGACGCTGCTGGTGTCGATTGTATCCGCATCCATCTCCCGGTTGAAATAAAAGACGACATCAGTATCGATAGGCACGTCGGAATCATCCAGCTCCGGATTTTCCCGCTCAATGACATCGGAAATGTAGTCACTGCTGCCACCTCCGCTACTGGTCCGGGTGCGAAAATAGAAATTTTTGCGGGCGATGCGGTCGTTGTCGTCATCCCGGATATCGTCACCGATATAGACGTAGTACCGCGTGTCATAATCCAGGGAGCTGCGGGGTATTAGGGTTAAGGCATAGCGACCGTCGTAAGACCAGGTCATCGGCACCTTGTCACCCCGGTTATCCTCAATGGTGGTGTTATTATTGCGCACCGAGTCTTCGATGCTGCTTTCCAGCAGATACTCTGTAAAATATATCTTTATTTCTACCCCGGTGCTGACCCCGTCGTCGCTGTCAGCGGGGGAGGTGTAGTCGACTTTTGTATCGCCGCTGGCTGCCTCGGCTTTTACATTGAAGGCAATCCCTAGCAACAGTGGCAGGAGAAACCCTCCGCAAAGTAGAATAATTAACCTTGAAGCTTTAAGCATTAATTTTACCTCCGGTCCAGTCTTTGCTTCATTGTCTACGCTGTAGGGGTAAAAGTCAACATATGCACCAAATCAAACACATCCAACACGGGAGAGGAGATGTTGCCATGCGTATCGGAATTGCTAATGGGGGCGGTGATGCTCCAGCACTGAACGCCGTGCTTCGAGCTGTCGTCAAGACGGCGATCGTGCGTTATCAGGGAGAGGTCATCGGCTTTTACGACGGCTTTAAAGGGATGATTGAGGGCGTCTATGAAAAGCTGTCTTTGTCCTTTGTCAGCGGCCTTTTGCCCAGAGGCGGCATCGTTTTGGGCACGACCAACAGAGATAATCCCTTTAATTATCACGGTCGGGACGCTAGTCTCCAAGTGCAGGAATGTTGCCGGCGCTTAGGTCTTGACGTGTTAATATCTGTAGGCGGAGAAGGGACACTTGGAATAACTTACGATTTGATCGAAAAATGTCAACTTGCGGCCATCGGCGTCCCCAAAACTATCGACAATGATTTCCCGTCAACTGATTATACCTTCGGCTTTCGCACTGCTGTCGGGACTGCCACCCATGCCCTCGATGTCTTGCACGATACGGCAGAAAGCCATCACCGGGTCATGGTACTCGAGGTAATGGGCCGAACGGCGGGCTGGATTGCCTTGCACGCTGGCGTGGCTGGCGGTGCGGATATTGTTTTGATTCCCGAAATTCCGTGGAACATCGAATCGGTGATTGCCAAAATCAAGAACCGGGAAAGTCATGGAAAGCGTTTTTCGATCATCGTGGTGGCGGAGGGGATCCAAATCCCGGAGGACAATGTCTGTCCGACTTCGCCGGGACCCTACCTGGCCCGGGCAATCCAGGAAAGGACGGGAGTGGAATGCCGCAGTACAGTTTTAGGGCATTTGCAGCGTGGGGGTTCGCCTGTGCCGGATGACCGCATCCTAGGAACGATGTTTGGTAGCTATGCTGTTGATTTGGCCGCAGCACGGCAGTATAACCGAGTTGTCGTATTGCAGGGGACAGAAGTGACTTCCGTTCCCTTTGTCGGCGAAATGAAAGAGGCACGCCTTGTTCATCAGGATTCCCAGCTGGTAAAAACCGCCCGCAATCTGGGGATGTCTTTTGGGGATGAGGTATTTTCCGAGGGTTGCAGCTGTGACTAAAAAGCAGGGAGCGGTAGATAATATGCGGGCGGAAGAGACCTTACGGGCGATCCTCGAGCATTCCTACGACGGGATTTTTGTTACCGATGGTGACGGCGTTGTCATGCACATGAATAAGGCCTGCGAGCGCATCGAAGAAACATCTGCCGATGCGATCGTCGGGAGGCGGATGGATGAGCTAGTCCGGGAAGGCCTCTATTCCGAGTCGGTCTCAGTGCAGGTTATCAAGGAAGGTCGCCCCGTCACTTTGCTGCAAAAAACCGGGACGGGCAAGGAAGTGATGGTGACGGGGACGCCTGTCTTTAAAGATGGTCGATTGACGATGGTTATCACCAATGAGCGCGATGTGACAGAGCTGAATCGTTTAAAAAGGCAAGTCAGGGAGCACGGCGATATTGCGAGGAAGTATGAGGAGGAGCTAAAGCTGCTCCGGGCCAAAAACGTCAACATGGGCGGAATTGTTACCCGCAGTCGGGTGATGCAGACCTTGCTGCAAACGGCGCGCCGGGTAGCCCAGGTCGAGACGAGTGTTCTGATTACAGGAGAGTCAGGAACGGGTAAAGAGCTGCTGGCTAAGATGATTCATCGCAACAGCCAGCGCCGGGAAGGCCCCTTTATCGAAATAAATTGCGGAGCCCTGCCGGAGACCCTTTTTGAGAGCGAGCTTTTTGGTTATGAGGCCGGGGCTTTTACCGGCGCTAGCAAAACCGGTAAGCCTGGCCTCGTCGAGCTTGCTATTGGGGGAACAATTTTTTTTGACGAGGTGGGAGAATTGTCTCTGGGAATGCAGGTTAAGTTACTGCGTTTTCTGCAAGAAAGAGTGATTGTCCGAGTTGGTGGTACCAAGGAGATCGGCGTCGATGTCCGCATCATTGCCGCCACCAATCGCAATCTGCAAGAAGGCGTCGACGCTGGATCCTTCCGTTCTGATTTGTTTTACCGCTTGAGCGTTATCCCACTTTCCCTGCCTCCTTTGCGCCAGCGCCGGGAAGACGTCGAACCGCTGATTTATCATTTCCAGGATGGCTTTAACAAACAGTACGAGATGCGCAAGAATTTTTCCCCCGAAGCTGTCAAGCTTCTGTCCGCCTACGAGTGGCCGGGGAATGTTCGAGAGCTCGAAAATTTGGTCGAGCGACTCTTGGTTACGACGACCGATCATGTTATTGAGCCGCGGCATCTGGGTGGGTATCTATTTGAAGCGGACCGCTTGCCCCTGGAAACGGATGGGCCTGAGCCCGGGACGCTGAAGGACGCTGTCGAGCAGTTTGAAAAGCGTTTTCTCGGCGAAGTAATGAAGAGTTTTACTGGAACAGCTGAAATGGCCCAGGCTTTGGGTGTCGATCGATCAACAATCGTACGCAAGCTTCGTCGTTACGGTCTTCGCATCAGCGAGACTAAATCGTGATGCATTTGTGCTACAAGTTGCGATAATGCAACTACGTAGCAAATGGGGGACTTGGTGCGCCTTCAACTTGTGTCAATCATGTTGCAATTATGCATCACTATTGATTCTGCGGCGGGATTTTACCTAGATAAATGGGCAGATAAGCGTTGTGTGGTTGTTGTGTTGTCAGGTCCTGCAGGCCTTGCGCCGCAAGTTTTTCATGTGGCACGGAATTTGCAATGTATTGACTAGTATCTGGCAAGGAAGCATTATAACGGCCTTGCCGTCTCGATTTTTTATTATTGAAAGGATGTGCCTAAATGAATACTCCAGGCCCAAAATCACAAGAGATCATGAAAATCAAAGAAAAGTATGTCCCAGATGGAGTCTCGATGGCTGTCGGAGCTATCTGTGCTAAAGCAAAAGGAGCCACCATCACCGATGTCGATGGCAACGAATATATTGATTTCGCCGGTGGTATCGGGGTTATCAACATCGGACATTGCCATCCTCAGGTAGTTAATGCCATCAAAGAGCAGGCTGATGCCTTCTTGCACACGATGGTCAACGTCTTCCCTTACGAAAAATATTTCCAGGTTGCTAAGAAACTTACCGAAATCACCCCTGGTAGTTTTCCGAAGAAAACTCTGCTCATCAACTCCGGAGCCGAGGCTGTTGAAAACGCTGTCAAGCTAGCCCGCAAGTTTACTGGTCGCACTGGCGTCATTGTTTTTGACGGTGCTTTCCATGGACGTACTAACTTAGCGATGGCGATGACAGCCAAGGTCAAACCGTACAAACATGGTTTTGGGCCTTTCAATCACGACCTCTATCGCATTCCGTTCAGCTATTGCTACCGCTGTCCTTACAACCTGGAACGCGCCACATGTAATGCTTTCTGCGGCGACCGCCTCCAGGATCTCATCGACAATCACATCATCGAGCCTGAAGAGACCGCTTTAGTAGCGATGGAACTCGTTCAGGGTGAAGGTGGATTTGTCACCGCTGACAAAGAATTTGTTCAGAAGATCAAAAAAACCTGCGAAAAGTATGGCATTCTTTTCCTCGCTGATGAAATCCAATCTGGCTTTGGTCGCACCGGTTCGATGTTCGCATCGGAGCAATTAGGCCTTGAGCCGGATTTGATTACGATTGCCAAATCGATGGCTGCTGGAATGCCGATTTCCGCAGTCGTCGGTCGCGCCGAAATCATGGATTCTTCGCACAAGGGTGGCATTGGCGGAACCTACGCTGGCAATCCTGTGGCATGTGCTGCCGCTCTGGCCGTTATGGATATTTTTGAAAAAGAAAACATCGTGGCGCAGTCCAAAGCTTTTGGTGAGAAGTTGCATAAAGACCTGAAAGCTTTGCAGGCAAAATATTCGATTATCGGCGAGGTGCGTGGTCTTGGTCCGATGGCTGCTGTCGAGCTGGTCAAGGATTTAAAAACCAAAGAGCCTGCTGGTGACGTAGCTGGCAAAATTGTTGCAGCTGCTTGGAAAAAGGGTCTGGTTTTGCTGGCCTGCGGCGCATTTGCCAACAACGTCCGCTTCTTGATGCCGGTTAACATCTCTGATGCCGAGTACAACAAAGGCATGGCTATCCTTGAAGAGTGCATCAAGGAATCTATCTAAGACGCTTATCAAGCTGCGGGGCGGAAACAGGGTGTTCGCCCCGCTTATCGGAAATATTTGCGTGGATTTAGTGTGGAGTGAGTTGTAAACGTAAAATTTGGATTAAATAGGAGGTTTGCCCAATGATTAAAGAATTCGTATTCCGTATTCCTACCCGCGTCGTATTTGGTGTTGGCGCCGTTGCCAAGGTTGGCGAAGAAGCTAAAAAGCTGGGTGGCACCAAGGCTTTTATCGTTACCGGAACTGGTTCGACCGTTCGCTCCGAAGGCTTTGCCAAGATGAAGGACTCTCTCGAAGCAGCCGGGCTCACCGTTGAAGTATTCGCTCAGGTTAAACAGGATCCTTCCATCGAGACCGTCAACGAAGGAGCCGAAATTGTACGCAAAGGCGGATTTGACATAGTTATCGCTTATGGTGGAGGCAGCCCCATGGATGCCGGCAAGTCGATTGCGATGCTGGCCAAAAATCCTGGTTCGATTCGGGAATATATGCGCGGCAAAGCCGATACCCCTGGCACCGAAAAAGTTTACAGCGTTCCGGGCCTTCCCTTTATCGCTGTTCCCACCACTGCTGGCACAGGTAGCGAGCTGACAGCTGGCGCTGTAACCACCAACACCGAAACCAAGGAAAAGGTCGGTGTCACTAATGAACTGCAGTGGGCCAAAGTGGCTGTTATCGACCCTGAAACCCATGTAGGAATGCCGGCGAAAATAACTGCTGCTACAGGTATGGATGCTTTAACCCATGCCATCGAGGCCTATACTTCGAAGAACCACGAGCCTTTTAGCGATGCTTTGGTTTTACATGCTATTCGTTTAATTGGCGAAAACATTCGTCGTGCGGTCGGCAATGGTCAGGATCTGGATGCTCGCACCAATATGGCGTGTGCGTCGGCAATGGCCGGTGCCGGGTTTGCCCAGGCGGGCCTTGGCTCAGTTCACGGAATCGCTCACCCCATCGGAGCAATGTTTAAGGTTGCGCATGGCGTAGCCAACGCTTTGATGCTGCCTTTTGTAATGGAAGAATCCATCATCGCCGACATGCCTAGGTTCCGCGATATCGCTGTCGCTCTTGGCGAAGATGTCTCTGGCATGAGCCTGCGCGAAGCTGCGCTCTGCTCCGTGGATGCCGTCATGACTCTTAAAGAAGATTTAGGGATTCCGACCTACCTTTATGAAGTTGGCGTTAAGGACGAAGACATCGCTCCGATTATTGCCGACGCCCTTACCTATCGCCTCAAACCCATGAGCCCGCGTGATTTCGACGAAGAAGACTTCAAGCGCATCATGGAAAGCGCCATGGGTAGATAATTAAATCAACAACAAGCCTCTTTGGCCCACCTTTTTCTTGGCCCACCCTTTTGGGTGGGCCCTTTTTAGGCTTTGCGTTGTGACGTGTCATGAGTTAAAATGGTATGGCGTTAAAGGCGAATAACAAACTGGCGGTGGGTTGATGGCACTGGCAATCGAAGTTGATAATTTACAGAAAATCTATAAAAATAACGTCCGGGCTGTTAAGGGCGTTAGCTTTGCCGTGGAGGAAGGGGAAATCTTTGGTTTTCTCGGGCCCAACGGCGCCGGCAAATCGACTACCATCGGAATGCTTACCACCTTGCTCAGGCCGACGGGTGGCGACGCCAAAATCATGGGGATGGACATCTATGGCAGCTCCTACGATATTCGCAGCACCATCGGGTATGTGTCCCAGGAATTAGCTGTGGACGACAATCTGACGGGGTTCGAAAATATCCGTTTGCAGGCCGGGCTCTTTAAGATGCCTCGGGAAACGGCCCTTGACCGTATCGAAGACGTGATGGAACTGGTGGCCTTGGGGGAAAGGGCCCACGATATCGTTGAGACCTATTCTGGGGGGATGCGTAAGCGCCTGGATATTGCTTGTGGCCTAATCCATCGTCCCCAGCTGCTTTTTCTCGACGAACCGACCCTGGGGCTGGATATTCAAACCAGGCGGGAAATATGGCGTTATATCAACCGCTTACGCGAAGAGGCGGGAATGACAATTTTTCTCACCACCCACTACATGGAAGAAGCCGACGCCTTGTGTGATCGAATCGCAATTATCGATCGCGGGGAAATTGTTGCGATGGACACCCCGACAAAGCTGAAAGCTAAAATCGGTGGCGATATCCTCCAGCTCAAGCTTCAGGCCGACTCTTCTGAAGCCCTGCAGAGCGCTTTGGATCGTGTCGATGATATTCCGGGGGTTATCACCTTAGTGCCGGTCCCTGAGATCTCGCAAAG
>CAZWXO010000024.1:0-23681 GCA_964637885.1 uncultured bacterium | reverse complement strand
ACCTCGGTTTTCAGAGAACAATTCCTCATTCGCGCACCCGCTTCATCAGGCGCTCAGCTAGTATATCATTATGAATTTTAGAATGCAAGGGTTCTGAAATAAAAAATTCAAAACCCTTGCATCCAAGCAAAGCATATAGTATTCAGATCCCTGGAGATTATTTAGGCGCCTTGGCTTTGCGCTGGACTAAGATCGCAACATCAGGACAAACATTCATACACATACCGCACATCGTGCATTTTTCAATGTCCTGATTCTCGACGATCGGAGTCGCATAAATCCCTAGCTCGTCTGACCAACCTAACACATCGACAGGACAGCGCTCCATGCATAAACCACAGCCTTTACACATGCCCGCAAAGATATTCCACGTACCTTTAGTTCCCTCACGGGAAAAACATTTGTATTCCATCTTTATCACTCCTCGCAAATAACCCTGGCGTATTCCATCCCTTGCTCTAAAGCGTTGAAATTCAAAGCTCTAAGTTCGGGGTGATCTTCAAATTTCTTGCCAAAGGTTTTGTCTAAAGCCTGCTTAACCGCTGACGGGTCAACTACGCGAGTCGCTCCTATAACTAAGCCAAGCACGATGACATTAAAGACGCGAGGATGAAAGTCTGTTTTAGCTACTTCAGTCGCAGGCACCCCTAATGAAATTTTCGCATTGGGCAAACGACTCATAACCTCACGGTCCTTGGAATTAAGATCTATACCTTCGGGATTAATTTCAACTAACTTGCTCCCTGCAGCTAAACGATCTTTTTCGGATACTGCAATCAAGGAATTATCATAGACAAAGGAGGTCCCGACCCCAATATTACTGAAAACCCGTTCGATCGACCGACTGGACAATGCTACAACGATATTGGCATCGAAGAATTTGGGAGCGCCGATAGCTTTTTGTCCACCGACCTGCACATAGGCAAGAGAAACTCCGCCACGTTGCTCGGTACCGAAGTTAGGCAAATAAATTGACTGCCGTCCTTCGTTATTGGCTGCCTGTGCTAAAATCTGAGCCACTGACTGGACGCCCTGTCCGCCCTCGCCCGCCAATAAAATCTTCTTGACTCGTTCACTCAATTTTGCTCACCTTCCCCTCTGGAAGGGACCTTGATCTCCCCGACTTTAAAGTATTTTGTCATATCCTCCATAACAAACTGCCAAGTTTCTTTGGCGTTGGTCCGCCAATTCGTAGGACAGTTTGATAATATTTCAACAAAGGAAAAACCATTATCGGCTACAGTGTTTTCGAGTGCCTTTTTGATGATTTTTTTAAGTTGCGCCGGATTTGCCACGGTAGCTCGGGCTACATAAGATTTTTCCTGGGTGATTGCCGCCACCATTTCCGGGCCTTGCATCGGCAGTCCTGTCGACTCGACGTCGCGACCATACGGAGAAGTTTCGGTTTTTTGGCCAGGTAAGGTTGTCGGAGCCATTTGACCGCCAGTCATTCCGTATTGGGCATTATTGACTAAAATAGCCAGCATTTTTTCATTACGAACGGCCGAATTGACCAAATGCTGCGCACCAATCGCGTATCCACCGCCATCACCCATGTAGGCAATCCCTACGATGTCAGGACGTGCCCGCTTGATGCCGCTAATAACAGGAACCGTTCGACCGTGATGCGTTTGGATTGTGTCGCAGTTAAAGAAATCCCAAGCAAGTAAAGAACAACCGATATCACAGCCAAATATTATCCGGTCCTGCACGCCAAGTTCATCGATAGCTTCGCCTAAAGCTTTTAAAACAAGTGGATGGCCGCAACCAGGACAAAACTTATGTGGTTTCGTTTCGCGCCGCCAGGAGGCGGGCATTTTTGGCTCTAAACTCATTTTTTCCACCTCCCCTTTCACGCTATGACTTCGCGTACTTTAGCGATTACGCTCTCTGGATCGATACAAACCCCTGGCTTTAAAAGAGTGTCCGTTACAACAAACGGGGTATTGAACAAGGCTTGCTTAACCAACTTAAACAGCTGGCCCTGGGCCGATTCGATGATAATGATTTGCTTCGCTTTTGCTACCGCCTTTTTGAGCTCTTCTTCCGGGAAAGGCCGCAGAGTGATTGGCCTAAAGACACCAATCTTGACCCCTTCTTCCCTTAAAACATCCGAGGCTTCTTTGGCGGCTCTGGTGATAATGCCGTGAGCGATAATCAGGACTTCCGCATCATCTGTCAGATACTCTTCATGCTCAACAATCTCAGGGGAAATCGCGTCGAAATCCTTTATCATACCACTGACGAGTTCAAAGAGCTCTTCTTCCATGTTGTAACAGTTGCGTAAATGTTTGGGGGCTCGATCCACTCCAGGAGTTCCCGGCGCTCCTAAAATCTTCTCAGTCGGCTCCATGGTTATTCCGCGCGAAGCCGGGTCGTACATGACGAGAGGCTCGCGCATTTTAGCCTGAAAACCATCGCCAAGAACAAAGGTCGGAAACCGATATTTCCATGCCACGTTAAATGATTTTATCGTGTAATCAAACAATTCCTGGTGACTGGCAACAGAGTACACTATACGCGTTCCCTCGCCATTGCCACCGTGGGTAGTTAAAATAACCTCTTGTTGTGAATAAATTACTGTTCCAGTTGAAGGGCCGCCACGCTGCATAATGATGGCAACGACAGGCAACCTGTTCGATTCCGCCAGGGAGAAGGGCTCCTGCATTAAAACATTGCCGGGTCCTCCAGTAGCAGTGAATGCCCGCGCTCCTCCCAAGACGCCGCCAATTGTAGAAAAGCCGGCAGAAATCTCATCCTCTGTCTGCAAAAACCCGCGGTCATACTGTGGCGAAATCCGTGTCCAATAATGCATTACTTCATTTTGCGGCGTTATGGGATACCCATACATGAAATCCGCTCCGGCAGCAAGGGCCGCCCAAGCCACCACCTCGTTGCCGGTCATAAAAGCTTTCTCCTCGCCCGCAATGGGCTTTAAATCAGCCACAACCCTCACCCTCCTTTTAAAAACAATATCTCGTGTCCTGTAGCTGAGGACAGGAGATATATGTTGCTTGCCAGCCATCACCGACTCATCTTTGCTTAAATGCAAATCCTCTAACCCTCACGGATGCTTGACGGCAATTTCCCTGTACATAATTCAGGGTATACGAGTTAGTATAGATTACGCCCCAAAGCTTCACAACACTAGCATCGCAAGTATACAATATTCTTGGAGATACAAATATCGCCGCCTCACCAAAAAGCCTTCTGCATTTGACGGCTTAGATATCGCATGGGGCTGCCCTGGGAATCAACTTCCCCCAGATCTTTTTTCCACTTTTCATCAGCGACTGTCCCGATGACATTTAGTCCCAGCTTATCAGCTGCCTGATGCACCGTATCTATGCCTTGCTGGATAACCTCCAGAGTGGTCTCGTCCCCTAAATGGGTATTATTTAAAATAGCATCCGCCCGATTGATTTCGTGAATGTAACTGATTATCTTCTCGATTGAATTGGTCATCGGGCGCCGGGCATTGATAACAATGATGACCTGTAGATTCTTCTCTTCCTCGATACCAAAAAGCAGGTTGAGAATCTTAGCACCCTCGACACCGTAGCCAACGTCTAAAATAACATGCCCTTCCCGTTTTAATGCCCAGCGCATTTGTGGCAGGATAATAGAACCCGCTTCACCAAGTCCGATGGTATCCTTGGTTTCCCAAGCCACAACCTGGATGCCTCGCGCTTCCAATGCCAGCTTTAAGGGCCGAAGCGTATAGAAAGGCTCGACCAAATCTAAATCGATTAGACTAACCGGCATTCCCTGACCACGTAACTCCAAGGCCCGATGGATAGCATTCTCACTCTTACCACTGGCGTATTCTCCAACGTAAGCTTCGACAATCCTGTCAGTCAAATAATTACCCTCCCTAAATATCTTCTACTAAGACATTTCTCGTCTTCCTGCCAGAGCTTTGGCTAAAGTAGCGTCGTCGGCGAATTCAAGATCGCCTCCAACTGGTAATCCGCTGGCAACGCGAGTTACAGCTATCCCCATGGGAGAGAGAAGCCTGGCAATGTACATCGCTGTCGTTTCTCCCTCGATATTTGGATCTGTTGCCAGAATGACCTCTTTAATGTCCCCCACAGCAACTATAGCCAGTAACCCCTGGATCCGCAATTTTTCTGGCCCGATTACTTCCATAGGCGAAATCGCCCCATGAAGCACATGGTAAAGGCCCTTATACTCACGGGTTCTCTCAATGCTAAAGACATCGCGGAATTCCTCAACAACGCATACGATCGTTTTGTCACGCCTTTGATCGCAACAAATAGAGCAAGGATCGCTCTCCGTGACATTGCCGCACACACTGCAAAAAATCGTCCGTGCCTTGGCTTCCTCGACGGATCGTAGAAAATTACGCACATCAGCATCGTCAGCCTTAAGTAGATAAAAAGCCAGCCTTTGCGCTGACTTGGGCCCTATCGACGGAAGCTTGCGCAGCTCATCAATTAAACGTGCTATCGATTCGGAATAAGACAAAGAGCTCTCTCCTTTAAAAAAACTATCCCTTTAAAAGGGCATGCCGGGAATGTTTATTCCCCCGGTAATGGATTGCATGCGTTTGGCAGTCAAATTGTCCACCTCTTGCATCGCCCCTTGCACCGCAGCGAGAATCATATCTTCCATCATTTCAACGTCATCAGGATCGACAATATTTTTATCAAGCTTGATTGACACCAACTCTTTCTGGCCCGACATCACGACTTTAACAGCCCCTCCACCAGAAGAAAATTCTACCTGGGAAAGAGCGAGTTCCTCCTGGGCCCGATTCATTTCTGCCTGCATTTTTTGCATCTGTTTCACCATGCCGCCCATGTTCGGCACCCCACCCATATTTTTTTTCATTCCTCATCATCCCTTCTTTGAAATTCATCAGATACATCTGTGCCCTCAAATTCACGCAAAACAATACCTATTACGGGCTCTTCCCTCGACACCTCCACAGCTTGCCTTTCGGGCATGGCAGGCGGCGGCGAAGGGGGTTTACGCTCTGCCTTGATCGTATTAGCTTTCTCAAGAGTCTTTGATTCGGAGACGATAAAATCCGTCAAACCTGGTGCCAGCTCCGCGAGCAGCGGCAGCACCTCTTCCCGCCTTGCTAATAAACGATCAGCCGCCGAAGGGTTCTGGGTGAAAAGAACTAACTTATTACCTTCTTTACCTGTCACTGTACACTGGCGAAGCATTGTTTTTAGGATAGGACTCTTGTGTTTTAACGCTAGTTGTTGCCAGCGCCGATTCAATTCTGCAGCAGCAGCGTTTCTATCACTTTCATCTTCTCTTAGGGTTGGTTCATCCGCAAGGGCGAGGGATGGCTCTGTCGCTCTGGCGACCGCCTTTTCCCCAGCTAATTTAGCTGAAGTGCTCGCATGAGTTAATTTAGTCGTTATAGGCGGCACAGCAATTCTTTCTGCTTCAACGGCAACGGACTTAATCGGAACGACAAAGCTAGCGGGAGGAAAATCTTGTTCACCTAGTCCAGGGGCAATAGCGATAGTTTTCCCCGAGGCCAGCATCGAGAATTCGATCAACGCAGCCTCGAAAACAATCCGAGGATCAGTCGCATAACGCAGAATATTTTCTGTTTCAAGAAAAAGCTTGATCCCTCCGCCCAGAATTTCCGGTGAAATCGCTGCCGCTGAAGCGATAAAGTTATTGATATGAGCCTCGGTATATTTGCCCACTAGTAAACGAGGTGCCACTTTTGCGTAGATTAAATCCCGCAAAAGTCGAGAAAAATCATGGCCAATGCCACTAAGATTAGCCCCTGTCTCAGCCAAATTGTCAATTATTTCTAGCACTTTAGCCAGCTCGCCATGGAGACCGGCTGCCAACAATTCAAGCAAAACATCGTCGCCCACACCGCCAACTAAATT
This sequence comes from uncultured bacterium, assembly GCA_964637885.1. Lineage (GTDB taxonomy): Bacteria > Bacillota > CAZWXO01 > CAZWXO01 > CAZWXO01 > CAZWXO01. The sequence continues at coordinate 17,796 of CAZWXO010000024.1, read as the reverse complement.
GCGGACATGAACAAAATCAACCTTGCCATCAAAGGCAGTGGCGCACTGATCCAGTAAACTGATGGCATCTCGAAGGCCTCCTTCAGCAAGCATCGCGATAAAATCAAGAGCTGAATCTTCAACGTTGAAACCCTCTTGCTCAGCGATATAGCCTAGCTGTCCGACAATTTCACGTTCATCTAAGCGATGGAAGTCAAATCTCTGGCAACGCGAAAGAACTGTGGCAGGAATTTTGCGCGGATCAGTTGTTGCTAAAATAAATATGACGTGGGATGGCGGATCCTCCAATGTCTTTAAGAGGGCGTTGAAGGCCTCGTTCGTCAACATGTGCACTTCATCGATGATGTATACCTTGCGATGATGCAAGGCTGAGAATTTAATATTTTCCCGCAGTTCCCGTATTTCATCGATGCCACGATTCGAAGCGGCATCGATTTCATAAATATCACTTAACTCTTCATGTCCTTGATTGGAATTAAGGCAAGCTTCGCAGGCGTTGCACGGCTCCCCACCCGATGGATCGGCACAATTGACAAGCTTCGCCAAAAGCTTAGCCGCCGTAGTCTTGCCCGTCCCCCGTGACCCGGTAAATAGATAAGCGTGCGCCAGTTTATTAGCCAGGAAAGCGCTTTTTAATGCTTGCGCCACGTGATCCTGGCCCACCATTTCATCGAAACGCTTCGGGCGCCATTTGCGATAGAGCGATAAGTACATCAGCGACTCCCTTCTGAATAAAACATTTCAAATCTACCCTGCTACCCATTATAATTGAATAAGCAGAAAAGAGCATTAAAAAAGACGTCCAAACAAAGGACGCCTTTGTTGCCAAAGTGCGGGCCAGGCTGACTGCGGCACATGAAAAGATCCGCTTACCGCTGCTTCCTTCCGGATCTGACGGGGTTCACAGTTTCCCATTGCACAGGGCCCAGCCCGCTCTTTGGCAACAAAAAAAACTACGTCGCTAATCATACAGAATAAAACCCTAGAAAGCAAGAAGCTAGAAGCTAGAAAGCGAAGAGAGCCAGGCTTGCAGCCATCAGAGCCATCCCCCCAAGAACTCCATAGATTGCAGCATGGTGATGACCGTAGCGCTCTGCTCCTGGCAATAACTCATCGAAAGATATATACACCATAATACCCCCAACCGCCGCAAAAACAAGGCCGAAGAGCCAAGGAGTCAAGAATGGCAAGAGGATGAGATAGCCAGCAAGGGCTCCGACCGGCTCAGCCATCCCCGAGAGGAAGGAATACCAAAATGCCTTGTACCTGCTTCCGGTGGCATAGTAGATTGGGACAGCCACAGCGATGCCCTCAGGAATATTGTGCACTGCCACAGCAAACATAATCGGCAATCCTAGCATCGGATCATTAACCGCTGCCATAAAAGTAGCGATGCCTTCTGGAAAATTGTGAATTGTAATTGCTACTGCCGTAACGATGCCCATGTGCATCAGGGACTTTTCATCGACAGGCTTGCTTTGCATTTCATTAGCTAAATGAACCTCGTGGGGATTAGCTGCCTCGGGCACAAGTTTATCTATCGCCGCCACCACACCCATTCCGGCAAAAAATGCTAAAATCGCCGCCAAATAAGCTGGTCCGCCAGATAAGCACTCTTCCATTGACTCGGTGGCCTTGGGCAGAATCTCCACCAGCGAGACAAACACCATCACCCCGGCCGAAAAACCCAGCGCCACAGAAAGAAAGGTTTGATTGCCATGTTTTGCTTTTAACGCAATCAAGCTGCCAATCCCGGTGGAAAGTCCTGCAACCATAGTCATCGCAAAAGCGATCAAAACATTGTTGTCCATCACATTATCTCCAATCCCAAACCATCAAGGTCAAAACTTGACGACCAGCACCGATGAATTGCCGCTAAAACGGGCATTGACCAAGATAAACAAATTAGAAATGCACGAGATGCTGCTAAGCCAGCTTGGTAGTCCACTCCTCCAGATTCCATACATCGGTCACCCAATCCTGGTAGAATTCCGGCTCATGCGAAACTAATAAAATTGTGCCTTTAAATTCCTGCAGGGCTTTGCGCAGTTCTTGTTTAGCATCCTGATCGAGATGATTCGTCGGCTCATCGAGAAGCAGCCAATTTATATCTTTGAGCATTAGCTTACATAGCCTGACCTTGGCGGCTTCACCACCACTCAATACCTTAACCTTGTTGGTAATATGCTCGTTGGTTAAGCCACATCTAGCTAATGCCTGCCTCGCTTCGAAGTTAGATAGCCCGGGATATTCCTTCCAGACATCTTCTAAAGCCGTATTATTGTTGTCCCGACTACTCTCTTGCTGAAAATATCCGGTAAACAAGTAGTCGCCCAAGCACACGTTCCCCTTGTAGGGAGGAATTTCACCCATCATTGTGCGCAATAAGGTGGTCTTACCAAGACCATTGACTCCCCGAATCGCCACACGCTGGCCACGCTCAAGTTTGAGTGAGATTGGTTTTGTCAGAGGTTCGTTATATCCAAGAATTAAATCCTTGACCTCGACTACAATTTTCCCAGCCGCTCTGGCATTCTTAAATTTAAAGGTTGGCTTTAATTTTTCCCGCGGTTTCTCCAATACATCCATTTTATCTAATTGCTTTTGTCGGCTCTTTGCTCTCCCTGTAGTCGAAACCCTGGCCTTGTTCCGGGCAATAAAATCCTCTAGCTGATCAATTTCCTTTTGTTGCCGTTCGTAAGCATTTTTGTCCTGACGCCGTTTAATCGAAAGCATCTCCTGGAACTGGTCATAATTCCCTGTGTAACGGGTGAGGGTTGTGTTTTCGACGTGATAAATTACGTTGGTAACGGCGTTAACGAAGGGTAAATTATGCGAAACTAAAATAAAGCTATTGGCATAATCCTTTAAATACCGCTTCAACCATTCAATATGCTCAAGATCAAGATAATTTGTCGGCTCATCCAAAACAAGAATTGACGGGCTCTCAAGAAGCAGCTTTGTCAAAAGAACTTTTGTCCTCTGGCCGCCACTCAACTCGTTAACATCGCGATCCAGCCCAATTTCACCTAGGCCCAATCCAAAAGCAACCTCTTCAATTTTTGCATCGATCATATAAAAGCCATTGTGCTCAAGTTCATGCTGAATATCACCGACATCTGCCAGCATTTCGTCCAGCCTCTCCCCAGAAACACTTGCCATCTGTTCATATAGATTCAACATCTCCAATTCCAGAGCAAACATTTTGCCGAATGCATCGCGTAAACAATCACGGATTGTTCGCCCGGCCTCCAGCTTGGCCCGTTGGTCGAGATATCCGACTGTCACCCTTTTTGACCACTCCACAATGCCGGCATCTGGCATCAGCACTCCAGTTACGATATCTAAGAAGGTTGACTTACCTTCACCGTTAGCCCCGATTAGGGCGACATGCTCACCCTTCAACAATCGAAAAGAGACATCCTCGAGGATGCGCCTTCCCCCAAAACCGTGGCTTACATTTTCGACATTCAACACACTCACGTTAATTCCTCCGAATACTTGCTGTACTATTTTTAGTATATCCAATAATTGTGGCGTCGGCAAACTGCCAATCCCTCATAGCAAAAGCGGGGCATTGCGCCCCGCTCATATTATCAGCAAATTAGCTTGCCTGACAAGCTGTTAGTATAATCTCAGATAATGATCGAGCTCCCACTGATGGACCTGCTCGCAATACAAGTACCATTCCTGCTTTTTTGCCTCCAGATAATGAAAATACGCGTGGTCACCCAAAGCTTCTTTCATCATTTTGCTCTTTTCAAAAAACGCGATGGCTTCACCTAGGTTGCGAGGAAGGGCTTTAATATTCCTCTCTCTCTTTTCGGAGCTGGTCATGTTGTAAATATTGCTGACGATTGGCGCTCCCGGATTCAACTTTTCCCGGATGCCGACGAGGCCGACTTTCAAATTTGCCGCCAATGTCAGATACGGGTTTGCAGCCGGGTCAGGGTTGCGCAGCTCAATGCGGGTACTAAGTCCCCGTTTAGCCGGAACGCGAATCAGAGGGCTTCTGTTTCTTTCCGACCATGCGATATTGATTGGAGCTTCATAACCTGGCACAAGGCGCTTGTAGGAATTAATTAGAGGATTTGTTATTAAAGCCATCGCCTGCGCGTGCTGCAATAAGCCACCCATGTAATGAAGAGCATCCTCACTAAGCTGGTATTTCGCATCCGGGTCGAAAAATGCATTCTCTTCACCACGAAACAACGACTGATTCGTATGCATTCCCGATCCGCTAATTCCGTAAATCGGCTTAGGCATAAAAGTGGCGTGCAAACCATGGGCTAAAGCAATCTTACGGGTTACAAATTTAAAGGTTGCAATGTTGTCCGCCGTTTTCAAAGCGTCGGCGTACTTAAAGTCTATTTCATGTTGCGCTGGTGCGACTTCGTGGTGAGCAGCCTCGATTTCAAAACCCATTTTTTCTAAAGCAACAACCATGTCCTGCCGGGCAATCTCGCCTCGATCCAAGGGAGATAAGTCAAAATAACCGCCCTGATCATGTGTCACCGTTGTCGCGTCATTGTTTTCATCGCGGAGAAATAAGAAAAACTCAAGCTCGGGGCCAACGTTCATCATATAGCCAAGCTCAGCCGCTTCTGCTGTGACACGTTTTAGAATAGTTCTTGGACAACCCTCAAATTCAGAGTTATCCGAATTGTAAACGTCACAAATAAGTCTTGCTGTGGCTCCACCAGGATGTTCGTCAAAAGGGAAAACAGCATAAGTATCGTAATCCGGTCTCAAGTACATATCGGATTCTTCAATCCGGACAAAGCCTTCGATCGAAGACCCGTCAAACATGATTTCTCCGTCCAGCGCCTTAGGCAACTGTTCGACGGTTATGGCAACATTCTTAAGTGTCCCGAAAACGTCGGTGAATTGCATGTGAACAAAGCGTACGTTTTTGTTTTTTGCATCCTGCAAGATTTCTTCTCTGGTATATCCCATCTAGACCCCTCCAATAATTAAAATTTTGCCTGTATCAGAATATGGAGGTGAATAAACCCTTGCGCATCGAACATATGTTTGCTATACTTATAATTCACTGCACTGCCTTCTTCTGATGTAGTGAATTCTAATACTTATTTCGAGAAATTGCAAGTATTATTTTAAAAATCCTCTGGATACACGAACAAATGTTCGCATTTCCAGAGGATTTCCAAGTTAATGGGTGATTCAAGCACAAGAATTACGGATCGTAAAAACCTGATCCAGCCTAGTCATCTTAATGACATTGGCAACATTGGCCTGTAAGCTGCATAAATAAATCTCAGTCCCACTCTCGGCACAACGCTTGTTGGCCGACACCAAGAGTCCCAGCCCCGTACTATCGATAAACTTACAATCAGAAAAGTCAAAAACAACCGCCGAGACGCCCTCCTTCATCAAGGCATAAAGCTCGCTACGGCAATTCGACACTTCCTCGATATCAAATCTTTCTGACACCCTGACTCTTAATTTGCCTGCTTCATTATCTATCCGCAACATTGTCCCCTCCTTACTATTGCCTAAGAAATTCTAAAATGCTCGACGAGTTTGCTCGACGATACTGCCATAGCGCTGGACTCTTGTGATGCAGCCGCGATTGTCTCAATAGCTGCTGTTTGCTCCTGGGTTGCACGGGCGACATTTTCGACTCTTTTTTTAATCTCCTCGCTGGCGGAAGCCAAGCTATCGATTAACGCCACGATTTGATCTGAGGTCGCAACCTCATCGCTAGTGACGCTAAGAATATCATCGATATTGTCCTGCAGTTGATGTGCTGTCTCGATTATTGCCGAGAAAGCACCGTCGGCCTCGTGAACAATTTTCACACCTTCGACAATCGCGTTATTACTAGAATCCATCGCCTCCACCGCCGATAAAGACTGCTTGATCATATCACTAACTATATCTACTATCTGGGCTGCGCCGTTATGTGACTGCTCGGATAACTTGCGGACTTCGTCAGCGACGACGGCAAAACCACGACCGTGCTCGCCTGCTCTCGCTGCCTCAATCGCCGCATTTAACGCCAGCAAGTCAGTTTGAGCCGCGATTGCATTGATCATATTTACAATCTCACCTATTTCGTGAGAGAGTTTTTTAATCTGATCAATGACACGCGCAGCATCCTTTGACTTATTGCTAATGACGTCCATCGAACTGACTGCCGCGACAATTTTGTCCCGTCCGCCATTTGCCATGCGCAACGAATGCGCCGATACTTCTTGGGATTTCTCTGCTTTATCCCGTGCCATCTGAATCAAGCTCGACAACTGCACCAAAGTTTGAGAGACTTCTAAGACCGATTCGTTCTGTACATCCACTTCGCGGGACGTGTGGTGCATATCTTCATTGATCTCGATCGTCATCGCGCTGGCCTCTTCTGTCGAAGCGGCAGTTTCTTCCGCGGCGGCAGCCAGCTCCCGTGAGCTATCCCTTACCTGGCGGACTATAGCGACTTGTCCTTGCATCATTTTGTTAAAGGAGTCCGAGAGGTCTTGCAGCTCATCACGGCTGCTAACCCGGGTCTGAACCCGCAAGTCACCATCCCCTGCTACCTGCATCGCCTCCTCAAGAACGATAATCGGTTTTGATATACCCCTTGCTATCCAAAAGGCAATCAACAAAGCTATCGCCATAGTAACGACAATTATTAAAATAGTCTGATTGCGAACACCATGCGCCGCAGCCAAATATTCTTTTTTGTCAGCTGTCAGCGCAATTATCCAATTGCCCGCAGGCTGATATACAACAAATTTATCGATTCCATCGTAGGTATAAGCGCCCTCTCCCGCCTCACCAGAAAGCATTTGCGGAACAATTTCCTGCAACTGCTCACTGGCAATATCACCTATATTCTCAGCCAAAATTTTTGTTTCATCTGGATGATAGACGAATATGCCAGTTTTATCGATCATATATGCGTAACCATTTTCTCCGTTCCGCAGAGTAGTAGCGTGCTGAGTGACGCTTTCAAGCCCCACAACTGCTACCAAAATTCCAATGACATTCTCCCCGCTTGAAATTGGCACTGCCGCTGTCACCACCGGCAACCCTGTTATTTTGGAAATAAGTGCATCGCTGACAGTCACCTTTCCTGCCAGGGCTTCCTGGGCGTATGCCCTGGTTGACAAATCCAGCTCGAGAACGCTTTCTTGGTCGTTGACAAGGGCTATGGCGTTTTGATTGACCAACAAAGCCATTTCGACCTGTCCTTTGCTTTCGGCTACAAAGCTTTCCAGATATTTTCGGACAGCTTCTCTATTGGTAGCATCGGGGTTACCAAGGCACTCTATAAAAAGATCCTGACGTGCCACCACTTCGACGTAACTTTTTACAGCTCCTAGCTGGATGTCAATTTTTTCTGATGCCAACTTTGTGGAATTACGCAAATCTGTTTCTACAGCCAATTACAGGGCCTGAAATGTGAAATAATAAGATAAAGCTCCGAGTATTACCAATGGCAACAAAGTTAACACTGAAAACCCTAGAAATAATTTATTCTTGATAGTTAAACGCATCCGAGCACCCCCTTATAAGTTGGTAAATCCTTGCGCAGTTCCAGAACACCCCCTCGAACATTCATTTCGTCAACATGCTGATCAATCAAAAACATGCCTCTTCCATTCTCCATCTCAGTACCAGCAATGCTTGTGCGATTAGCTGGCACAAAGCCATCCCCGCAATCTTCGACTTGAAAAATCACTTGTCTTGACCTGACCATCTTGCGCAATGTAATTGGCTTACGGACATCGCCACCATTCCCATGCAAAAAAGCGTTCGCCACAGCCTCGGTCAAGGCTAACATCAAAGAGTTGTAAAACTCAGGCATCAAGCGAAATTCGTCAAGAAAAGAATCTAGAATCAGCGAATAGCCGCTGATGCCATAAAACCGCTGAACATAACTCCACCCTCTCTGAGACGCCTTGCCTACATCCAGCATCGACAAGGCCACCCATGTACAATCATCCTCCTGACACTGATCCAGCTGCTTGTCGATAAAATTCATCAGAGAGGCCGGGTTGGGCGTAGGGCGGTTGCTCCCGAAAGACTTATATATAGCCTCCAATCCGTCTGAATAGAAAAAAAGCACATCAGAAGTTGAAATGGCAATTTCAGCCACATCGTATTGGGGATCTTTCACCATCCCTAAAAACGGCCCCCGCACAACACCTCCAGCAAAAACCCCACGCAAATAACAGTCAAAGTTATTCAGGCCCGCCCCAGCCACTTTTAGGCGTCCATTATTAAAATTAATCCTGAAGCACAAAGCTGCTACATACTCGTCCGGCATATGTTGTGAGATTGCACAGTTCATTTTATGAAGGATTTCGCTTGGCTCATCCGTCTGGTTAACAATTTCATTATAAATATAGCTCACAGCAGAATTGCTCAATGCCGCAACTATGCCTTTACCCGCAACGTCACCCAGCAATCCAACCACCACGCCAGGCTTAATCGGCGTCAAATGAAACAAATCTCCGCCTACCAGATCTTTGGGACGATCAACCATCAGCATCTCCGCTCGTCCTGCCAGAACTGATTCCTGCCGAAAACTCAGCTGACGTTTTAACTGAACTGCTTTTTGCAACTCCGCTTTTTCTTCCGTCAAATCGCGAATTATTGCCTGGACGACGCGCTTTCCTTTAAATATTATCCCGCTCTCCATCACTTCAGCATACAGTGCTGTACCATCTTTTCGGACAAAACGCTGCTCCGTTACGGGCACATTCTGTTCCTTGAAGACCATCTTTCTGAATCGGGTAGCTGCCTTGCCCTTGTCCTGAGTGTGAATTAAGGAATACGGGCTTATCCCCAATAGTTCGTCGGGATTGTCGACCCCGGCTAATCGCGCGGCTGCCCCATTGACAAAAAGAAAAGATTTCTCATCGTAGACAACTATCGGATAAGGTGAGTTTTCAACCAGTGATCGATAGCGCTCTTCGCTTTCTTCTAGATGGTCTTTGACCTGAGAAAAAACCCCACTTCTTTCGACATACTCAGTTAAAAAATAAGTCTCATCGTCTAAAACAAGCATAGTCGTAATGAGTGACCAGGCCCTGTCTCCACAAGCTTTACAGATCCACAATCTTTCAACACTCTTCTCGGCGATGATTCTTTGACGCAACTCGGATGCGTCCCGACTAGTGTGCGGCAGGCCAAAAGCAAGCGGCGGGACAGCGCCTTGCTCACAGCTCTCTTCGCCAAGCAAAGCAGCCGCCCGCTGATTCCAGGTGACTAGGGAAAACTTGTCAGATTTATACTGGGCGATTACCATCGGTGTCGTCGCATGCATGAAAAAGCCCATGTAGAATTCTGCTGACAAGTAAAATCACCGTCCCCTCTACGATCTTTGCCTAGCCCTCTTCCGAGAATCTAGACACACAAAAATTTCTCCATGACATCCTGCAAGTCACCGTAAATCACTGGCTTACTAAGAAAATCATCCATGCCGGCATCAGCACATCTTTGCCGATCAAAGCTCGTAACTCCAGCTGTTAGGCTAATAATCGGAGTGTAGTTACCCCTCTCAATATCACGAATCGCCCTGGTAGCATCCAAACCGTCCATATTCGGCATCTGAATATCCATTAGTACCAGATCCACAGCTGATCCTTGAAAAACCTTGACGGCCTGCACCCCATCCCCGGCCTCGATAATGCTCACCTGAGGTATCATTTTCCTCAACAAGGAACAGACCAGGGATCTACTGACCGGGATATCCTCGACAACTAGTATGGTAGGGCTGATGCCCAACAAAGGGCACGGAAGCGACGCGAAACCATCCCGTTCTCTATCTGTCATCTCGGTCAATTCAGTGTTTTTATCAGCCGGGAAAAGCCGGAACAAATCAGAAGACTTGACAGGCTTGGCGAGGGAAATCCCCACGTTTAGTTTTTTAGCTTCCTCAAGTAAACCGACATCACAGATAAAAGGATAGAGCAAAATTATCGATGGACCACCTCCAGAAAAACCTAATTCGTGGCGAACCATTCGAATTACTTCAATTCCATTCATCTGCGGCAATGCCTGATCGACGATTACCACGTCAAAGGCCTTACTTTCTCTTAAGGCATCGATGGCCTCTATTCCTGTGTTGACACAGACGACTTCAAGTCCGCGAAATTCGAGTTGTCTACTGATAATTTTACGGCCCAGTGGGTGATTTTCGACAACTAAGACCCGCCGAGGCGTTGCAACCCGTTCCCAAATCGGGTTTATCTCCTCAGAACAAGAGACTTTGAGAGCAAAGGAAAACTGAGCCCCCTGCCCGGATGAACTCTCTAGGATAATCGAAGAACCCATTTTTTTTACCAGATAATTCGAAATCGACAACCCTAGCCCCGACCCGGCAAATTCCCTGGTCGTCGTAGCGTCAACCTGAGAAAAAGCCTCAAATATTTTTTGCTGTTGTTCCGGTTCGATTCCAATGCCCGTGTCACGCACAGCAAATGTGTATCGACCTTCTCCACCTTTAATCCGCTCAAAATCTACCCGGAGCTCGACTTCGCCATTTCGCGTAAATTTAACAGCATTACTGAGCAAATTGACGATTACTTGTTTCAGTCTAATCGGGTCGATGAATGAAAATTGCGGCAAGCCTGGTTGAATATTAAGCAACAATTCCAAACCTTTTTGCCATGCCTGATATTGAATGACATCGCAAGCTTCTTCCACTACTTGGCAGATATCGCTCTCTGTCGGATTGACGTCTAAGCCGCCAGTTTCAATTTTAGAAAAATCAAGAATTTCATTAATGACATTCAGCAGGTCCAGGGCCGAATCGTGAGCAATATCGACATACTGCTCCTGAATCTCGTTGAGCAACGTGCTGCGAAGCAAGTTTGTAAAACCCACCACTCCATTTAATGGTGTTCGAATTTCATGGCTCATGTTCGCTAAAAACAATGTTTTGGATTTATTTGCGTGCTCGGCAACATCCCGAGCCTCGATTAAGGCCTTTTCCAAAACTTTTCGCTCGCTAATATCCCTGCTGACACCGATAATCTCAATCTCACCTGTGTCATTAAACCGAAATTTAGCCGATGTCTCGACCCAAATAATTCTCCCATCTTTGTGGGGTTGCTGTATTTCTGTCAAGTACGACCGAGCATCCGTGGGGTTGCGGAGAAATTCCTCCAACAGCCGCGCTATTTTTTCCTGAACGAGCAGCAGCGACTCTGGAGTCAAGCCATCAGCCAAAGATTCAGCCAAAGATTCCTCGACTGTGATCCCGCGCAGCTGGGTGATCGACGGGCTGATATAGGTAAAGCGAAAATCTTGCAGATTTAATACCCAAATAGTATCCATTGTGTTTTCGGCAATCAGCCGATATTTTTCCTCGCTAAAACGCAAAGCATTTTCCATCTGTTTTTGCGCACTAACATCGAGGAAAACTGTGGAAAAGTAACCCTTCTTCGGCGAATGGGCTTGGACGTGAAACCATTTTCCCAATGCTTGGGAATAAAACTCGAAAGCTTCACAACTATTGCCATCGGCGAGTCGCTGGTACAGTGCGTAAATATCAAATGTGCCATTCTTTAAATTTGGGAATAGTTCCATGGCTGACCGGTTAATAACCGTGGACTCCGGCCTTCCCGTCAAGATTTCAAATGCTGGGTTGATTTCTAAAAAAATCGAATCAACTGGAGAGCCACTAGCGTCAAACATTAGTTTATGATAGGCATAGCCATAAGGCGCCGTCTGTAAAATATTTTTGTATTGACTGTCTTCCAATCGTCACACCTCGCCTTCTGAGCAATCCGCTTCAGCTAATATGAATCGATCTGCTTAGCACAATCTGCTGCATGATAGTTTACCCTGACTGTCCCTGCTAAATGTTCGACGGCCGAATCCCAAACTCCTTCCCAAAAAAACAATCACAACGAGAATACAGAGCCTGAGCTGATTATTTCCCCTACAGCTTTATTAGAGCATTACTAATTGCTATACTGTAAGCAATAGTATACTCATTGTTAAGTGATGGTTTTGAAAGGTGGCGCGCGCTATGAGAAAAAGACTGTTTTACAAGTCAATATTATATTTCTTTGCATTTATATTAATGACAAATACATCTGCCCAAGCCAATGATAGCAGTGTGGGACGCAGTCCCGAAGGCATCTATCCGATCAACGATAGCGACATAATAATGCTTTCTGAAGACATTATCATCGATATTGAAAAAGGGCTCGTGTCCTGCGATTTTGTTTTCAAAAATACCGGCGGGAAGAAAAATGTCTTGATGGGGTTTCCTGCCCGCATGCAAACCTACGACGAGGCACCGGATGGAGATCCTGAGGTTCATGACTTCAAGTGCTTTATCAATGGCAAATCTGTGGCAACAAAGCTGGAAAAAGGCGTGGCTCCAACCAAATTGCCGAAAGAAATGACAGAAAACTACACACACTGGTACACATTTTCGGTTCCGTTTGAGCGCAACGCCACGGTTCAAGTCAAGAACACCTACCGTGTCACAAACACCTATTATTCCACCGGCGAAATCCTGACAAGCTACATCATGAAAACCGGCTCCGTCTGGAAAGACAACATCGGTCGTGCAAAAATTACCTTTTTACTGGGTGAGATCAAACCATACGAATTACAGATGGTTTTTCCTTCTAATATGATTTTTAAAGGCAACACTCTTGTCCTGGAACGTGAAAATATCTCCCCTACTTTTAATCCTACTGTGATGTACAACAAACAAATTTATACCGGCGATTTTTTGTCTCACTTTCCTCTTGACTTTCAAAAAACTCACCTAGCGAGGAAAGGTTATTTCTTAAACAAGTCAGCCGCCGCCAAAGATGCTAGCCTGGGAAAAATTCAGGAGCTATATCGACAAGCTTTACTAGACCGCGAATACATCACCGCACAATATTTAAACAGCTTGCTTCCTTTAGCCTTGCGCCACAGCAATAGCAAACCCGAAAAACCACAGATTAGCTTCGATAAGACGGGTGGCATTACCCTTAATTTTGTCGATAAAGAGGGAGATCTGACAAATGGAAATGTCGCAGCATATTACTTTGACAAGGGGACAAAGGTAGTTGCTTTTGAAGACACCTTTGACTTGATGTATTTTGACGAACTTACTAAACGTCGCTTTGCCTTTGCTATCGATTTAAGGCCGAATACCCGCTATTACGTCAGTACAGTTGTCTACGATTCTTATGGAAATTCTGCCAATAACTCGATTAGCTACTTGTCGCCATATCAGTAAAGCGATAAAAACTGTATCCATTCCTCCCACACCCTTTTAACTTAGCATCCGTGCAGTTATAATGTGTTATATTTGTGCTGCAGAAATTTATCTAAAAAGCAAAACGCTTTTGTACCCACAGGGAGGCTCCAATGAAAATTTTTAATCTTTCCGCTAGACCAGGCAGGATATTTCTGGCAATCTGTCTACTCTATTGCCTTTCATTTACATTTGTTGCTTTGCGCAAAACTCCTGTCGGCACCTCAACTGCATTTCCCTGGCACCAATGCGATGTGATTTTTCTGCTTGACGAACCAGGGCCCAATGGACAAAAAGAGATAATCCCGACAACCTTAAAACTAATCTCCGAGGCTGAGAAATATATCATTGCGGATTTTTTCCTCTTCAACAGCCATCGTGGCGTCGACAAATCCGACTACCCTCAGATATGCCGACAAATCACCAGCGCCCTCATTAAGCACAAACAAGAAAATCCCGAGATGCCAATTATATTGATTACCGATCCGATTAATAATTTCTATGGCAGTTATCAGACAGAGGAAATTAAAACGCTGCGAGAGAATGGTATCAAAGTAATTGAAACAGACTTAGAAAAGCTGCGCGACCCGAACCCGCTCTGGGCGGCCATCTGGCGTCCATTATTCTCCCCACTCGGCAAAGGAAAGGGGTGGCTGGACAACCCAATTGCCTCCGCAGCCCCAAAAGTCAGCCTGCGTTCTTACCTCGATCTTTTTAACCTTAAAGCCAATCACCGCAAAACGATTGTTACGGACAAAGGATGTATTGTTGCTTCAGCCAATCCACATGACGCCAGCTATCCAAATAGCAATACCGGCATTTTTCTCCAGGGCGAAACCGCGGATGACCTAGCGCTGTCAGAGCTCATCGTGGCAAACTTTTCTGGAGGATTAACTGGCGAAGAATTTCGGAGTCTGCAAGAAATAATTACTCACACCCAATCTACCAGTAATGTTCAAAGCCGCTTATTAACCGAAAAAGCGATTAAATCAGCGGCACTTGAAACAATCAACTCCAGCAAGAAAGGGGACAAACTCGATTTGGCGATGTTCTATATTTCGGACGAGAACATTATCGCAGCCCTGGCAAAAGCCGCCCTGCGGGACGTAGAGATTCGTGTAATTCTTGATCGGAACATCGCTGCCTTTGGCCGCAGAAAAGGTACCATTCCAAATCGCGTTACAGCGGCTAGATTGATAAATATGAGCCAGAACAAAATCAATATCCATTGGGCAACAGACCAACACGGAGAACAATTTCATCACAAGACAATGATACTCCGCCAAAACAAAAATCTCAATTTGCTCCTTGGTTCCGCTAATTACACACGGCGCAATCTCGCTGATTTTAATTTGGAAACCAATCTTCAAATTGCCGGAAAGACGAATGATGATTTTGCCATCGACGCCATCGAGTGGTTTGACGAGCAATGGCAAGACAACTCAATTCCTTGGAGTGAGGAAGATAAGCCTGGATTTTCCTTGGCCTTCTTCTCAAGATTTCAAGAATTTACTGGTTTGTGTAGTTTTTAAACAGCGCCGTGATCAAATATTTTTTATAGCAAGTTGCACAATAAATCGCCGGACGATTATTCATAGGACAACCAGTACCTGCCATATGAATAACGTTGGGTTAATCTTGCAGACACCCTACCGCCTGTTGGCTGATATCATGGACGACATCCGCGTAGGGTCGCTGACAAGCCGCCGCTAATTGATCGGCACCCTCAGCCAGCGAACCCATTAAAAAGGCACCATCGCAATTAAAAGACGATGCTGGCCCACTCTCACCTGTGCCCATAAAAACATACATCGTGACATCGTCAAACTCGAGCAAAGTCTCAAGACTCTTTCCGATGAAAACGCGGAAGACCTGACGATGGTCCATGGGCTCCATCTGCGAAAGGGCAAGGTAGGATATATTCGGTATTTTTTCTCGATAAGAATCCAGCGTCAGGAAACCATCGATTAAGTCTTGGGGTTGTTTTTGCGCGTTCAGACATAGTTCAGCCATCATTCCGACGAGGCAACCATTTAGGAAAGCAGCATTGCTGTGTCGATACACAAAAAACCCTTCTGGCTTGCTGCCGCGCAACCCGAAAAGAACGTAATCCGATAATCCTGAGCGATCTAATACAATTTGTTCCTCACTTTCGATCAGAATTCGTGCCATTTCTTCTTGCTCGACCTCGATTTGATTTTCGTCCTGCACTATTCATTTCCCCTTTCATGCGTCTATTATCAATTTAATCAAAAAATCCCATAGCTTTTTGATGAAATTGGACGCTAAGCATGCGCTGATTATACCAGAAATTTATTGTTCCGCGAGCCAAAAAAGCTTAAGAAAAAGCCCTTGGGCAACGACGCTCAAGGGCTTTTTAAACTTTACATGCTATAAGCTTGGGGTCAGATCTTTAAATGGTTTTTGTAGATAGAATCCATCTCGATAATCCCGGCTGGGAATTCATAGGCATCCATCAATTTGATAAATGGTTCTGGATTAAAGAATTCAGGACCCTCGACACCTACACCGGACCATTCGCCCTTAGCAAGCAGCTCCATCATGATAACAGGCGTAAAAGCTGTCTGGGCAACGACTGCCTGCGAACCTAAACGTCCCATGCATTCCTGGTTGTCAGCGACCTGATAGAGATATATCTGTCTTTCCAGCCCGTCTTTTTTACCCTTGACCCAAGTGCCAGCGCAAGTTTTACCAAACATGTTTGCACCGATACCAGCGGGGTTTGGAGCAGAAGCCGCGATAACGTCTCGTGGCGCAACTTCGACATTCCCAACTTTAATTTTCTCTTTATTGTCGATGCCGACAGCTCGAAGAATCTGTAAAACTTCGATAAATTCACGGCCAAGGCCAAACTTAAAGGTGACCTTTTTAAGGCCCTTGTCGATATAACGAGGAATTAGCAAAACCTCTTCGTGCTCGACATTAACCATCTCACACGGGCCAATTCCTTCCGGCAATTCGAAAATCTCAGGCTCAAAGAAGGGCTCGACTGTGTACCAGCCTTTTCCGTCATGCCCCTTGCCCTTTTCCCAAATGACAGGCGGATTGAGGCACTCTTCGATCGTCGTCCAAATCGAGAAACCAAAAACAACGTCCATCCCAGGAACTACAAGATTGTTGCCATCGCGAATACCAATTTCTTCGATTTCATCAAATAGCTTTTTTTCAGCGTAGCGAGCAAAAACGTCAGCCATGCCTGGCTCAACGCCCGAACCGACGATTGCTAACAATCCCTTGTCTTCCCATTTTTTCTTTTGCTCGAATTGCAAATCGCCTAATTTCAAACCAACCTTGTTGAGGGGATCGTCAGGATGTGGCTCAGAAAGACTCATCGCCATGTCGATGTACTTGCACCCAGCCTCGTATGCAGCATTAAAAATCGGCATATTAAAAGTTGGGTCGCAGGCATTCATTATTAAATCAACATTATACTTTTTCGCCATAGCTACGATGTCTTCAACGCTACGTGCATTAATTTCCTCAACGGGAAATCTCTTGGAATCTCCGCCAATACGAGCCTGCAGTTTTTCAGCCCTGGCCTTAGTACGGTTTGCTAGGACCATTTGCTCCATCCATTCACCTTTTGGATCGCGACGTTGAACGATTGATGCGATAGCTTCGCCTACGCCACCTGTACCGACCAATAAGACTTTCATAAAGACCCCTCCACAATAGATATATTTGGGTATTTTTTCTCCCATATGCTTATCTTAACCAAGGTAGTTGCCATTATCAAGCGCTATAATTTGCATATTCGCTAAATAAAATTGATTACAGGGATAAAAACCTATATTAGAGAAGATTAATTCATTCATTTACAAAATAATTCGATTATACTCGTTAATTCTATGTCATCCATAACTAGCTTTTTTTAAAATATTTACTGCGAATATCATTTATTCTCGCCTTCAATTTGCCCTCAAAGCCTCTATCAGTAGGTATATAATAGCATTTTCCGACTATTGGGTCGGGAAGATACTGTTGTTGAACAAGTGTATCAGGATAATCATGCGGGTACTTGTAATCGACCCCGTGGCCCAATTTTTTTGACGAGGCATAACTAGAATCGCGAAGATGAGCCGGTACTTCGCCAACGTCAATTTTGCCGATCTCTTCCATGGCAAGGTTGATAGCCTGATAGGTCGAGTTGCTATGTGGCGAAATCGCTAGCAAAACAGCTGCTTCGGCCAACACTATTCTAGCCTCAGGCATTCCCAGCATTTTCACCGCTTGGGCAGCCGCCACCGCCACCTGTAGCGCGGCCGGGTTGCCCAGCCCTACGTCTTCGGACGCGGCAATCACTATCCTGCGTGCGATAAATTCCACATCTTCGCCTGCTGTCAGCATTCGCGCCAAATAATGAATTGTAGCGTCAGGATCCCCGCCCCGCATCGATTTAATGAAGGCCGAAATAACATCGTAGTGATTATCACCAGATCGATCATAGCGGACAGCCTTGCGCTGCAGGCAATCTTCAATGATAGTAGGTGTAATAACGAGCATTTCCTGCTGGGTCTCACTCGGAGGAGTTGTTAGCAATG
>CAZWXO010000023.1:957-23898 GCA_964637885.1 uncultured bacterium | reverse complement strand
TTCCGAAGTTAATCAGTAATCAAGGCACAGAAATGCGTATTTTGCGTATTTCTGTGCCTTTTTAGTGCAAAAAATCTCACAAGGTTTTTACTCATTTGTTCATTTATTGGCGTTGAAGACAGACATGGTAGAAATTGAAATTGCTCCCTGGCAATCAAATAAATTTTCTGTACGCAAAGAACGAAAGAATGTATGTCAGATTCACGCAGGAGATGGGGAGGATAAGGCAGGCAATTATTTCAATGATGGAGGCGATAAGATGCAGGAATGCAACATATATTACGAAGGACTAGCATTCGCTATTTTGGGTGTAATCAAAAAAGGCTATTTATATTGCTTTCCCGATGAATACGAAAAGGACGATCTGCCAACCCCGTGGCCCGGCACTGCAGGAACTTGTAGTCGATTGATACGTTTTGATGCTGGGGGGAAATGGGGTTTTGCAGATGTCAGGACAGGCGAAATAAAAATTGAACCCGTATGGGATTACACTGGACCCTTTCGTAACGGATATGCCGCAGTGGCCTTAGGGAGCGGGTATAACCCTTTTGCGGATAGTTATACAGGGGCGGCAAATAGCATTGGTAAACAGGGTTACATTGATATGAATGGAAAAATCGTCATACCTGTGGAATATTGTTTTGCGAGAGATATGACAAATGAAGAGGGCTTTATTGTTTCCAGAAATAAGAAATGGGGGATGATTGACAAGCATAATGAAGAAGTCATTTCCATGGTTTGGGATGAAATCGAGATAGGTTGTTCATTAATTTTTTGTGCTAGGAAAAAGCCCTGTAAGCTTTACGTCAGTAGGCAGGACTGGCTTAGAAGTGTCGTCAATTGCGCAAAGCCAATAGCGACAGGCGATTATAAGCTAAAATGGGCGGTCTACCACGCAAGTGGAACGATGCTGATTGAAGCTATACTAGATGAAAAACCTCAGTTTTACAAAACTCAGACGCCTCTGTCAGGGGAAGGTAAATTATATCGGGAGGGGCCAGCAGGTTATTTTTTGATTAAAAAAGGCAATAAATATGGAGTGCTTGCTGGGGATGGGAGGCTTGTCGCGGAGATATCTTTTTTGAAAAGGCAAGCAGCTGCGGTTATTAAACAATTATGCGGATAAATCAACTAATCAATGGAGAAAGAAAAGATAGCAAGTCAATGAGGAGGTACTGAAAATTAGCGCAAAGCGTTCATGATGTCGGCTAAGGCTAGCTCGGCATAACAGATATGCTGATCAGCGGCGCCGTAGTAAATTTTAACGACGCCATCTTCACAGAGTGCGCCACAGCTAAAGACGACATTTGGGAAAAAACCGGTTTTCTCATATTCAGCTTGGGGCTCCATAAGAGGCTCGTCGAGGCGGGCGATGACTTTCCATGGCTCTTTGCCGTCGAGCAAAGCAGCGCCAAGGCAGTATCTGTTGGCGACAGAAGCCCCGTGATATATCTCCAGCCAGGCATTATTTACCTTGAAAGGGACGGCGCTGGCCCCAACCCGGTTGTTGTCCCAGTAGTTTCCCCGGGTTGCCAATAGGTGGCGGTGGTTGCCCCAGTTTAGTAAATCGGGTGATTCGGCAATCCAAATCTCAGGTTTGCCGAAGCGGGATGTGGATGGACGGTGGAGGGCGTAGTATTTGTCGTCGATTTTTGCGGGAAAAATGGCGACATCTTTGTTGTCCGGGCAAAATATTACTCCCTGACGTTTAAAGGTGATAAAATCTTTGGTGAGGGCTAAATTCGTGACGATGCCTAGCGGGGAGATAGCAGAATAGGTGATGTAAAAAATACCGTCAATCTCGGTAACGCGTGGGTCTTCGATGCCAAAGCTGTCATATTGATTCTCTGGCGTGATGGTAGGAGTGAGAGAGATAGCAAAATTAATTCCGTCCGTACTACGGGCGACGCGCAAGTGAGAAATGGATGTCAGATAGCGGGCATTGGCTGTGACGATTTCCCGCGGATCAGAAAAATCGCAGGTGTCTGCTGCAGATGAGAATTCCTTTATTTCCGTTTCTTTGGTGAGATGATTAAATACGGGGGCGCAGGGAAGATTCCCCCTTGCGTTAATGGGGCTTTCAGCCACACGCATCAGCAAAATGATTTCATTTTTAAGGCGCGCGACGCCGGCATTGAATACTCCGATGACTTTAAAATCCGGTCGGGAGGGTCGGATATCAGAGGGCTGGATGATTGGATTTTGCTTGGAACGTTTAATGTCCATGCCTTTATTCCTCCATGGATGTATTTTGTGACATTGGTCATTAATACTTTACCACAAGACTAGAAGATTATTGTGATTTAGAGGATAATAATTGCGATGGGAGGAATGAAAGATGAAAAGAATTGCGCTTTTAACCAGCGGTGGCGACTCCCCCGGAATGAATGCGGCGATCCGGGCGGTGGTACGGACGGCGATCTACTACAAACTCGAGGTGTATGGAATCAAAAAAGGCTATGAGGGGCTGATTGCCGGAGAGATTGAGCCGATGAATTTGTCTTCGGTGGCGGACATTATCCACCGGGGCGGGACTATTCTTCGCAGTGCCCGGAGTGCAAGATTCATGACGAAAGACGGTTTTGACATGGCGGTGAAGTCGCTGGAGAGCTTTGGCATCGAGGGGCTGGTCGTCATTGGTGGGGATGGCTCGTTCCGTGGCGCCAATGAGCTGGCGAAGGTCGGGATCCCGACGATTGGTTTGCCGGGGACGATCGATAATGATTTGGCCTACACGGATTTCACGATTGGCTTTGATACGGCGGTGAATACTGTTTTAGGTGCTGTCAGCAATATTCGGGATACTTCATCCTCCCATGGGCGGGTGATCATCATTGAAGTAATGGGTCGTAGCTGCGGCGACATTGCCCTTTATGCCGGAGTCTCGGGCGGGGCGGAATCGATTTTCATTCCCGAGGAAAAAGAAGATGTGGACGAAGTTTGCCAGCGCATTTTTTACGGGCGAAGCCGGGGCAAGCTACACAGCATTATCATTCTTGCTGAGGGAGCTGAGATCAAGGCTCAGGAGCTAGCAGATATTATCGAAGCCAAGACCGGCATCGAAACTAAAGTATCGGTGCTGGGGTATATTCAGCGTGGAGGCACGCCGTCGGGCTCGGATCGGATGCTGGCCAGCCGGATGGGGCATCGGGCGGTGGAGCTTTTGCAGAGCGGTGCGATGGGCCGGGTTGTCGGGATTAAGGGAAACGAGATCATTGACTTGGAGATCGAGGAAGCTCTGGCGATGAGGCGGGAGATTAACCCTGAGTTTTATGAATTAGCGAAGATGCTGGCAATTTAACCGGAGCATGACGATTCCGCCGTTGTAGATGTTGGCGCAGAAATAATCGGCTGCCGCTGGCGGCAGCCGACAAATTAGGCCTAGATCAGGTTGTCGGGATTGAGGCCCTGCAATTCCTTGGGGATGAAGTCACCGTCTTTGCGGATTAAGCGATCGTCAAAGAAAATTTCTCCGGAGCTGTGCGGCGCTTTTTGCAGTAGTACCAAATCCCAATGGATGGCAGAGTCGTTGCCGTTGGAGCACTCGCTGTAGCACCCGCCAGGGGTTAGATGCAGGGAGCCATCAATTTTTTCGTCGAAAAGGGCGTCCATCATCGGATTTTTGATCCAGGGATTCATCCCCATGGCAAATTCTCCGATGTAACGGGCTCCGGGGTCGGTGTCGAGAATTTTGTTTAAGCGGACGGTGTCGTTGGCCGTGGCCTTGACGATTTTGCCTTCCGAAAATTCAAAGCGGATCTTTTCAAAGCGAAACCCTTGGTGAATCGCCGGAGTGTTGTAGGAGATGTAGCCTTCAATCGAGTTCTTAACTGGGGCTGTAAAGACTTCACCATCCGGGATATTGCGCTGGCCGTCGCATTTACGGGCGCCGATACCTTTGACGGAAAAGGTCAGATTTGTTTCGGGCCCTTTGATGTGGACTCGATCGGTTTTCTCGATGAGCTCGACGAGGGGGTCCATTGCTTTGGACATCTTGCTATAGTCCAGATTACAGACTTTAAAAAAGAAGTCTTCAAAGCTCTCGGAGCTCATGGCCGCAAGCTGGGCGAAACTGGGGGTCGGGTACTTTAAGATTACCCATTTTGTTTTCTCGACGCGAATGTCCATATGGACAGGTTTTTGATAGATGGATTCATATTGGCGCAGACGATCCTGGGGGATGTCGGAAGATTCGAATTCGTTTTCGACGCCACGAACTCCGATGTAGGCATCCATTTTTGCCATGCGATACGCATCCACATCCGCCCACAGCGCCAGGTGGTCTTCCTCGACCCCATTGAGGATAAGGCGGTTAATCCGATTGTTTTTGAGATTGACAAAGGGCAGGCCGCCTGCCTGATAAACAGCTTTGACGAGTTCTTCGACTATTTCGGTGGGACCGGAGGCTTCGATCAATACTTTTTCCCCTGGCCTTATTTCACAGGAGTAGTTGACGAGGTTTTGGGCTAATTTTATTACTCTGGCATCAATCATTTTGCATCGCTCCGTTTTTATTTATTGATGGGAATATTTTAGCAGAAAAAGAATGGTTGCGGGGGAAATGTTATTGACATATGCCACTTATAATATTATTGTTTTGCCAAGGGGGTTGATTTAATGAAAGACATCGACAAATTGGAGAATTTGAGCCGGGAAGATCTAATCGCGATGTGTAAGATTTACGCCAAGAATTGGCTGGCCCACGATGGTTCGTGGTTTTTAGCAATCGAGGAGAAGTATGGGATGGACCAGGCTATCGAGATGGACCGGGAAGCTTGGCGCCGATTTACGATTGTCGAGGCGATGCGGTTGATCGAGTTTTTGGAGTTGGGCGACAATTCGGGGCTGGCAGGCCTGGAAAAGGCGTTGCGATTCCGGATGTATGGCAATCTCAATCGTGACAGAATCGAAATTACTGATGAACGAACCCTGATGTATTATGTAGAGACCTGTCGGGTGCAGGAGGCGCGCGAGCGCAAGGGCCTGGACTATTTTCCTTGCAAATCTGTTGGGATCGTCGAGTACGGATTGTTTGCGACTGCCATCGACCGTAGATTCACCACGGAGTGCCTGAGCTGTCATCCCGATGTTACGTTGCCAGGGTACAATTGTGTCTGGAAATTTACTCTCGGGTAGTTGTTGCAGTTTCCTTTACTGCGTAATATACTTCTATATGGTGAGCAGACGAAGCAGAGGGGCTTTGGATGCGGCTATTTAAAATTTGAGGGGGTATCAGACAATGAAGCGAAGTTTACTTTTGTTGGTGACAGCGGTTTTAAGTTTGTCGATGCTTTTGCTGCCAGGTTGCGGAGCCACCGATGATGGCGCGACTGAAAGCGAAATGGTGAAGATCGGAATGGTTACTGATAGTGGTACTATCGATGACAAATCCTTTAATCAGGGGACATGGGAAGGAATTGTCGCCTTTGTTGAAGACAATCCTGAACTGGCCGAGTACAAGTACTTGCAGCCTTCTGGCGAGCAGCATACCGATTATCTCAACGCAATAACCGACCTGGTAGATACGGGCCACAGTATTATCGTGACACCCGGATTCAAATTTGAAACAGCTGTTAATGAAGCGGCCGAAACGTTTGCCGATCAAGCTACTTTTATCTTAATCGATGGCATGACGCATAATGGGGACATGAATTTTGTCAAACACGACAACGTTGTTTGCATTTTCTTCAATGAACACGAAGCGGGCTTTTTGGCGGGGGTCGCTGCGGCTTTGTCCACGAAGACCGGCAAAGTTGCTTTCATTGGCGGCATGGAAATTCCTCCCGTCCAGCGCTTTGGTTGGGGTTTTAAAGCTGGCGTCGACTACGCAGTGAAAAATTATGGGGCGACTGCGGAAGTTGTCGACTATCTGTATCAAGGTACTTTTAATGATGTGGCCGCCGGTCAGACCTTGGCCGCCGGGATGTACAACAAGGGGATCGACATCATTTTTGCCGCCGCAGGTGGCGTTGGCGTCGGAGTCTTTAATGAAGCGAAACAGCGCGTTGAAAAGGGTGAAGAAGTTTATGTCGTCGGTGTCGACGTCGATCAATATGAGTTCGGCAAGACATCCACCGGCAAATCTGTCACACTTACTTCGGCGATGAAGCAGATCGATGTTGCGGCTTACGATTATATTGCCAAGAAGATTGATGGATCTTTCCCAGGGGGAGAAATTATTACGATGACCCTCGCTGACAATGGCGTTGGAATTCCTGCTGAAAACCCGAACTTGACAGCGGATGTCCTGGCTAAAGTCGAGGAAGCCAAACAGGCTATTTTGGCTGGTAGCGTTGAAGTTCCTTCGACACAGGAGGCGCTGGACGCATTCTTACAGTAATCTTGGGAATCGACAAGCTATAGTTTTATTGGATAATTTAGGGAGACGCACTTTCTTGGTGCGTCTCCCTATTTTTTTTAGTATAATCAATGTCGATAGCTAAAGCTGGAAGCGGATTACGATGGGCAGAGGTGAGATGATGGACAAGGGTTACGTTATCGAAATGCTTGGCATTCGTAAGGAATTTCCCGGGATAGTGGCGAACGATGACATCACTTTGCAGGTTAAGGCAGGGGAAGTTCATGCGTTGCTCGGTGAAAATGGCGCCGGCAAATCGACTTTGATGTCGGTTTTGTTTGGCCTTTATACGCCTGACCAGGGTGAGATCAAGGTGCGGGGTGAGCAAGTCAAAATTGCCAATCCTAATGTGGCGAGTGCTTTAGGGATTAGCATGGTCCATCAGCATTTTAAGCTGGTGCATAATTTTACTGTGACGGAGAATATTGTTTTAGGGATCGAAGAGACAAAAAACGGCCGGATTAATAAAAAAGACGCGGCAGAGAAGATAACGCAGCTTTCGGAGCGTTACGGCTTGCGTGTCGATCCCAATACTAAGATCGAGGACATCTCGGTGGGGATGCAACAACGCGTGGAAATATTAAAAATGTTGTACCGAGATGCCGAAATATTGATTTTTGACGAGCCGACGGCTGTTTTGATGCCGCAGGAAATCGATGAGTTGATGGAAATCATTCGCTTGCTGTCAGGCGAAGGCAAATCAATCTTGCTGATAACCCATAAGTTAAAAGAGATTAAGGCCGTGGCTGATCGCTGCACCGTTATCCGGCGGGGGAGAGTCATCGGCACGATCGATGTTGACGCCACCTCGGAGTCGGTAATGGCCGAAATGATGGTGGGGCGACACGTTAATTTTCAGGTTGACAAGGCTGCTTTGGTGGCGGGGCCCGAAATCATGCGGATCGAGCATCTCAATGTCCGCGATAATCGTCACGCTTTGGCGGTCAAGGATGTTTCTCTTGAGGTCCGGCGCGGTGAGATTCTAGGAATTGCCGGAGTCGATGGCAATGGCCAGGCAGAGCTGGTGGAGGCGATCACGGGGTTGCGGAAAATTGAGTCCGGCCGGATTGTGTTTAAGGAGCAAGAGATTCAGGCTTTTAGTGTTCGGCAGCGCAGCGAGGCTGGCATCGGGCATATCCCTGAAGACCGCCAAAAGCATGGTTTGGTCTTGGATTTTTCGCTATACGACAACCTTGTCTTGCAGGCCTACTATCGTAAGCCATTTTCGCGGCGAGGCATCTTGAAAAAAGATGAAATCGCTGCTTACGGCGATCGCCTGATAAATGATTTTGATGTCAGGGCGGGGCGGGGTGGCAGGACCATCGCCCGCAGTATGTCCGGCGGCAACCAGCAAAAAGCGATTGTTGCTCGGGAAGTTGAGGAATCACCCGATTTGCTGGTGGTGGTGCAGCCCACCCGCGGCCTGGATGTCGGGGCCATCGAATATATCCATCAACGCCTGCTCCTTCAGCGTGAGGCTGGCAAGACATTACTTCTTTTTTCTTTAGATCTGGACGAGATCTTAAAACTGTCGGACCGGATTGCCGTTATCAGCCACGGCCAAGTGGCCGGTGTGATGGATGCTGATAAAACCGATGAACGAGAAATTGGTTGCTTGATGGCTGGCTGCGCTGAAGAGGAGGGACAAACAGCATGAATAAATTTTTTGCATACATTAGCGATGCTGACAAGCAAGTGCGGATCGTGCCGTTCCTGTCCGTCTTTTTAGGGTTTGCGATTGGTGCTTTGATTATGCTTGTCTCCGGTTATAATCCCCTGGAAGCGTATTCCGAGCTCTTGCGCGGAGCCGGTTTTTATGGCAGTATCAAGCGCTTTGGCGATACCTTGCTCAATATGACGACGCTGATTTTTACCGGGTTATCCGTTGCTTTTGCTTTCAGGACCGGGCTTTTTAATATCGGCGTGGCGGGGCAGATGTTGATGGGGGGATTCTGGGCCGTTTACATCGGCAATGTTCTGGTGCTGCCTAAAATCGTTCATTTGCCTCTGGCTGTTTTGGTGGCGGCCCTTGGCGGAGCCCTGTGGGCTGTAATCCCAGGCATCTTAAAGGCTAGGTACCGCATTCACGAAGTCGTAACGACGATTATGATGAACTGGATTGCTTACTGGACGGTGTATGACTTGGTGCCAAAACTGATTCCAGGTAATTTTGACACGGAGTCGTCGGGGGTTTATGCGACGGCGTCCCTGCGCGTGGAGTGGCTTTCCCGGTTTTTCGAGGGATCCTACGTCAATATCGGTCTCTTTCTAGCTTTTTTGGCGGCGTTTTTTATCTGGTGGTTGCTGGAAAAAACCACCTTTGGTTACGAATTGCGGGCGGGAGGTTTCAGCCCCGATGCCGCAGAGTATGCCGGGATGAAGGTGAATCGCAATATTATTGCTTCGATGATGATTGCCGGAGCTTTGGCCGGGCTGGCTGGGGCAGTTTTTTATCTGGGCTACACCGACAATATTAAAATCGGCATTTTACCGACCCATGGCTTTGACGGTATCGCTGTGGCGCTGCTAGGCCTCAATACACCAATCGGGGTGGTACTGGCGGCTCTGCTGTTTGGGGCGATGAATGCCGGAAAGCTTTTTATGCAGTCCTCGACGGATGTGCCCAACGAGCTGGTTTCAATTATTATCGCCACGATTATCTTTTTTGCCGCAGCGAATCTGATGATCAAGGGTTGGCTTAAATCCATCGGCAAGCGAGCCAATAAAGACAAGCAGGGGGGTGGCCAATAATGCTTGAAACAATTATGAATATTGTCCCGATTGCGATTGGATATACGGCACCTTTGCTGTTAATTGCCTTAGGCGGTTTGTTTAGTGAACGGAGTGGTGTTGTTAACATCGGGCTGGAGGGACTCTTGGGGGTCGGGGCCTTTAGTGCGGCATTTTTTATCCAGGTGTATTTTCCGCTACTGGGTGACAATGCGATTTTGCTGGGACTGGTGGTGGCCGCGATTGCCGGGGGGCTGTTTTCGCTCCTACACGCCTTTGCCTGCGTAACAATGCGGGCTGATCAGGTGATTATCGGGACGGCGATTAATCTGTTATCGATTGTGCTGACGATTTTTTTGGCGCGAAGCCTGGCTGGCAGCGCTAATATTCATATAGTCAAAGGCTTTATTAAGCGGGATGTCCCTGGTTTATCCGAAATTCCGGTTATTGGCGGGCTATTTTTTCACAACGCCTATATTACAACTCTCATTGTCCTGATCGTGACGATTCTGAGCTGGTATGTGCTGTACTATCGCCCCTTTGGCCTGCATTTACGCGCTTGCGGCGAGCATCCTCAAGCAGCGGCTACTGCCGGGATCAATGTGATTCGAATGCGGTATATCGGAGTTTTTCTTTCGGGAGTCCTGGCAGGCGTGGGCGGGGCGATTGTGATTACTACTTATTCTGGCGAATTCTCCCCGTTAGTCTACAACGGGCTCGGCTTTTTGGCCTTGGCAGCACTGATTTTTGGTAAGTGGCACCCATGGAAAGTTATGGGGGCGGCAGCATTTTTCGGTTTTGCTAAAACGATTGCAGATATGTCCCAGCTTTTTTCCAATTTAAGCGCTTTGCCGGACATTTTGTTTAATACCTTCCCCTTTGTGGCAACGCTGCTTGCTTTGGTTATTTTTTCGAAAAACGCCGCCGGACCAAAGGCTGCTGGCGAGCCTTATGATCCGGGCAAGCGCTGAATCAGGAATCGAAGGGGACGATATAGATGATATTGTCTTCTCTTTTGCCCTTGATCAGCTCGCAATGGCGCATCGTGGCAATCTCGCGTTCCATCTCCATAACGGTAAGATCGAATTGAGCGCAGATTTCTTCTTTGGTCGCTTTACCGTTGTCGAGTAAATATTGATGGATTTTTTTGTGAATCTCCCGCATTCCTTCTGTGCCTGTTTGGCCAGACATGGCGCGGTGATGTTTGGCTGCACTCACCGCTGAAACATCGCAGGTACGCGGTGGTTCGATGGTGAAAAGGTAACAGTCCTCGCAAAATGTTCTTCCGTAGTGCGTATAATCATCGCCCGTAGCAATTTCAACGCCGCATTTACTGCAATTCATTACTATCCCTCCTTGTTTTTGTGAGCACTATGCTATTTTAGCGCAGGGATGGACTGGACGCAAACCGCGAAATTATATAATGTTGAAGCTTAGGTGCTTGCGAAGAACGCATTATTTTGTTATCGTTATTATACGTGAATTTTGAGGTGAGATTATGGAGCCTATTCTGATAGTCGCTGGTAGCCCGCGTTCCGGGGGGAATACGGATACGATGGCGGAATGGACAGAAGACTTTTTAAGCGAGAAGGGTCTGCTTTATGAGCGGATAAATTTGCGCGATTATGATTTTGGACCCTGCATTGAATGCAATGCCTGCTATCGGGATGGAAAGTGTCACGTTGTTGACGGGATGCAGTTAATTTATCCTAAGCTGATGTCAGCGCAGAAGATAGTTTTTACAGCACCGGTTTTTTTCTATACTTTCGGTGCCTTGACGAAAGCGTTTATTGACCGGACTCAATGCTTCTGGGCAGCTAAATTTGTTTTAAAGCGGCATCCAGTTGAAGATCCTGAGTTTCGGCGTAGCCGTCAATTGTTACCGCTGGCTTGTGGCGGAACAAATTTTCCTGACACTTTTGATTGCTATAAAAAGGTGTTAATGAATTTTTGCATGATGATCGAAGTTAAATGTCTCGATGGGGTGTACTTACCTGGGATTGACGACCGTGGGGATATTTTGAAGGATATAGGCAATCGGGAAACCGTCAACAAAGTTGTCGAAGAATTTATGAAAGCTTAGCTAATTTAGGAGGAAGAAAAAATGCGGATCAAAGTAAAAAATAATGTGGACTGGGTTGGCAAGATAGACTGGGAACTAAAAAGGTTTCATGGAGATGAACTGTCGACCCATCGAGGTTCCTCGTACAATTCTTATTTAATCGAGGAAGAGAAAACGGTTTTGGTCGATACTGTCTGGCGTCCGTATGGCAAAGAATTTGTCGAGAATCTGAGCAAGGAAATTGATTTAAAAAAGATCGATTATATCATAGCAAATCACGGAGAATGCGATCACAGCGGTGCCTTGCCCGTGTTGATGCAATATATCCCCGATGTTCCGATTTATTGCACAGAAAATGGTGTTAAGTCGATTAAGGGGCAGTATCATCAAGACTGGAATTTTAAGACAGTTAAAACCGGGGATAAGCTGGATGTGGGTAATGGCAAAGAGCTTATATTTGTCGAGATGAAAATGTTACATTGGCCAGATAGCTTGGCAACGTATTTGACGGGAGACAACATTCTTTTTAGCATGGATGCCTTTGGCCAGCATTTTGCGAGCCAGGCGATGTTTAACGATCTCGTCGATCAATGTGAGCTCTACGCCGAAGCAATCAAGTATTACGCGAATATTCTCGCCCCCTTTAGCCCGTTGCTCACAAAGAAAATGCAGGAACTTGATGGTTTTAATCTACCCATCGAGATGATTGCCCCCAGCCATGGGGTTATTTGGCGCGACAACCCAGGACAAATCGTGGATAAGTATCGCCAGTGGGCGGATAATTATCAGGAAAACCAAATTACGATTTTCTATGACACGATGTGGGAAGGTACCAAGGGGATGGCTGACGCGATTTCTTGGGGGATCAAGGCGGCCGATGATGGTGTTACCGTTAAGTCCTTTAATATCAGTAAGGCTGATAAAAATGATATTATTACGGAAGTATTTAAATCGAAAGCTGTGGTGGTCGGGTCTCCGACGGTTGCTAACGGTATTACCAGCGGAGCGGCGGGCATTTTGGAGGAGATCGAGGGGCTCAAATTCAAGAAGAAGAAGGCCGTTGCCTTTGGATGTTATGGCTGGAGCGGTGAAGCGGTAGCTAAGCTTAATGAACATTTGAAAAAGGCTGGCTTTGAGGTAATCAACGACGGACTCAGGTGCATGTGGAATCCGGATGACGAGATGGTTAAAAAATGCATGGAATTGGGAGAGGCTATTAGTCGAGCCTGAGCTTGATTTTGAAAGAAGGATGTGGATTGGAGGGGCTTAAGGCTCAACTACAACTAATTGCTAGTAAATAGCGGGAAAGAGGTCATAGATGCATAAAGATCGAAATTGGCTATGCCAAGTGTTTCATCATGTGAAGTATCAGAATGAGGAGTTCGAGCAACTTGTTGCCGCCCATCAAAAAGGTAAAGATATAGCATTTGACGGGTGTGTGTTCGTTGACTGTAATTTTGAAGATTTTGATTTTAGCGGGTCTTCGTTTACAAATTGCCGGTTCCTAAACTCTAGGCTTGTTAAAGTCGGTCTTAGCGACGTCAATATGCAGGGAGTAGAATTTCAGGGATGCCACATCTCTGAAACAGATTTTACTGGATGCATCCTCGATTCCGATGGAGTCAAGCTTAAAACGTGCGAGGTCAGCGGTTGCTCGATTCCTGAAAATAGTGGATTTATTGTTACAGAATAAATGACGAGGTTTGAATGCCACGAGTAAGAGATAGGCAAATGACCAAAGATAAACTATATTTTTGTGAAAAATACGGCCGCTGGGTGTCACCGTATTTTCATTTTTTTTATGGGTTGCTCGGTATGTTATTCGTGATGCTGGTGGCGCGCTTTGCTGGCCAGCCATTGTGGGTTTGGGCGACTGCCTTTATTTCACTTGTAATTGTAGCTTTTTTTAATGCTACTGCCGTAGTGTGGGTAGCCCATCTTTCCGTATACATCAAAAAGTCGATCCTGCTGCTAATTGTTTTTTGGATGGCTTCACTATTGCTGGCGGGCTTTATGTCGGGAATCAGTATCGATCAGCTTGGTTCGGCTGTGATGGTTTACATGGTGATGTTTATTTATTATCCGGTTTATTTCGCAGTTGTGCTGTTTGTTAGGTTTTTAGTCCATCGTCGCAACAGCTCTTTCAAGTGACTATCAAACAGAGCTAAAAAGGAGAAAGAATTGAGCAATCCGATTGTCAATATGGGGAAGCATCAGTTGCGGGCCAACCTCGCGATTTTGCTGACGGTGCTTTTGTGGGGGATGTCCTTTATCAGTATCAAGGTGACTGTTGCGGAAGTGCCACCGACGACGCTGGCACTGATTCGTTTTTTTATTGCTTCGGTGATTTTGTTGATCGCACTTAAAAAACTCGAGCCGGAAACAAAGATGCACAAAGTGGATTTTGGCCGCTTGCTGTTGGCTGGCGGGCTCGGAATTACCCTATATTTTTACTTTGAGAATTCGGGGGTCAAGCTTACAACCGCCGCCAATGCTTCCCTGATTGCCGCCGTTGTTCCTGTTACGGCGATAATCCTCGATATTATTATCTATAAAACAAAGGCAACCCGGATTCAGGTCATTGCGATGCTAGCAGCATTTATCGGGGCTTACTTGGCTGTTACGGCCAATGGTCAGATCGACTTTCGTTCGGAGCGTTTTATGGGGAACGTGCTAATGTTATGTGCCATGGCGGCCTGGGTGGCTTATACACTTGTCACGAAGTCTTTTCGGGACAAATATTCCGGGCTTTTTTTGACGACCTGGCAAACTTTTTGCGGGACGATTTTGTTATTGCCCTTGTCTTTGCTGGAATATAAGGAGTGGACCGCTTATTCCCTGGTGGCCTGGGCCAATATATTATATCTGGCGATATTTTGTTCGGCACTGGGTTATTTTCTATATATCTATGCCCTCAAGCGCCTCGATGTTGCCATCACAACCCTGTATCTAAATCTCATTCCGATTGTCGGGGTTGTTTCGGGGCATTTTGTTTTAGGCGAAAAAATCCTCCCGATCCAGATGATGGGAGGATTGATGATTATTTTTGCGATTGTTTTCGTCAACGTGGAAAAATTATACCGTCGCCGATAAGAATACTGTTATTTTAGTTTGTCTTTGGATTTTTTGTCGCCATCTTTGGCTGCCCCTTTAAAGAAATGACCTTGTGACCGGCCTTCCTCGAAGCTTTTCGTTACGGATGCCGGTTTTTTGTCGGGATCGTAAGGCTTGCGATTGGCATGTTCAGTGCGATGCTCGCTGCGACTGTCGGGGCGCTGATTATTGCTGCGCCCTTGATATGGCTTGCGCGGGCGGAAATTGCCTGGCTTGTTGTAAGGCGCTGGGTTGGGGCGTTTGACACGAACCGGAGCTTCTTCTGTCAATCGGACCGGCGAAGCATCAGGCTCTTTGGTGATGAGCTTGATTGCGGCGGCGACCAATGTCGCAGAGTCGGTCTCGTCAAGCAATTCTTGGGCATACTCACGATAGAGTCTTAAGTCTGCATTTTCGACAGCGTCGAGAAGTTTTTCGATAGCGATTTTTTGTTGGCCTTCAACAGCATCTCCTAGAGTCGGGGCGTGGCGCCGGGTGATTTTTTTCTTGACGACACGCTCGATTAGCTCGAGGTGTGCAATCTCGCGGGGGCTGACAAAGGTGATGGCGGAACCGGTTTTGCCGGCTCGCCCGGTGCGTCCGATACGATGAACATACCCTTCAGGGTCCTGGGGCATGTCAAAGTTGTACACGTGAGTGACTCCGGAGATATCGAGGCCTCGGGCAGCGACGTCTGTAGCGACAAGAATATTAGTGCTTCCTTCACGAAAATGCTTCATGACCATATCGCGTTTTGACTGGGTCAAGTCACCGTGGATGCCTTCGGCGGAATAGCCGCGGGTAATCAGTGCTTCAGACAGTTCATCGACGCGGCGTTTGGTTCGGCCAAAAATCATTGCCAGATTTGGGGATTCCATGTCCAGTAAGCGACATAAAGTGTCGAATTTTTGTCGCTCGTGAACCTCGACATAATGCTGCTCGACTTCTGGCACGGTCATTTCTTTGGTCTGGACTTGGACAAGGCGCGGGTTGGTCATAAATTTGCTGGCCAGATTTTGAATTGGTTTGGGCATCGTGGCGCTGAATAGCAGAGTTTGACGATCCGCTGAGACGTGGCTGAGAATTTCTTCGATATCTTCGATGAATCCCATGTTTAACATTTCATCAGCTTCATCAAGGACGGCAATTTTGATCGCATCTAGTTTGATCGTGCCGCGCCGCATGTGATCCATTAAGCGTCCAGGCGTGCCGACAATGATTTGGGGAAAGGTGCGTAGTGAGCGCAATTGCTGGCCGATATCTTGACCGCCGTAAATTGGAAGGGCCTTTAACTGCTTGAAGTGGCCTAGTCGATTAATCTCCTGAGCGACCTGAATCGCCAGTTCCCGCGTCGGAGCGACGACGATAGCCTGGATTTTCTTGTCCTCGGGGTCGAGTTTTTCAAGAATGGGTATGCCAAAAGCGGCTGTCTTGCCACTCCCGGTTTGGGCTTGTCCAATCAGATCTTCACCTGCCAGGGCTTGGGGGATGGTAGCCTCCTGGATCGGTGTTGCTTCCTCGAAGCCCATTTTGCTAACGGCATCAAGAATTGCCTGGCTAAGGCCAAGTTCATTAAAATTTATCATGTTTGATTCTCCTCGTGTTTTTTTAGCGAAGGTTAGATTTTTAAGCTGACCCGTTTCTAACTCTAGTCAGGCATGCTTGACCAGGGAACAGGTAAAAGAAAAGAGCAAGCCCGCTCTTCCGCATAATGCGGACAACATGACTAACCCTTTTAGACGGCACGGCAACTTAATTGACCGCGTTTTATACCGGAAATACATATCGGCATATTGATGAAGGCGCAAGGCCTCTAAATGTCCAAGTGGGTAAGGCATGCTAAAGGCAAATAACCATTTCGCAATAAGTTATTATATCATGAATTCATTTAATTGTCAGTTTTTTATCATGGAAGAAGCCAAAATTATTTATTACCTTTGCCAGCTGAATTGTGTATAATGCAAATAATAGCGTATAATCGTTCAAAAATGTGAGCAACCAAAGGCAAGTTGATGCAAAGGTGGGGTGCTGGCTATGCAGGTTAACCTGGAAATGATAGCGAATGGATTGTCCAATATCAGGCAGTATATGCCTGAGTCGGTCTGTGAAAATTCTCTACACTACCATAAAGCAGGACGTAAAGTCGCGATGAAGCTGGAGTGCAACAATTTGACGCGCAGCTTTAAAATCCGCGGGGCAATTAACAAGATTTCTTCACTGAGCGATGAGCAGAAGCAAGCAGGCGTCATAACGGTTTCATCGGGAAATCATGGGGCTGGGGTGAGTTTGGCGGCGCGGCTGCTTAAATTACCAAGCTCTCCTCTGGTAGTCGTGCCGGCGACGACGCCCCTACCTAAGCTTGAGCGGATTAAGGCGTATGGTGGGTGTGTTGTGCAGCACGGTAAAAATTACGATGAGGCTAATGCCCACGCCCAAGAGATGATGCAAGATAGAGGTATGACGTACATCGACGCTTGCTCTGACCCCTGGGTTATTGCGGGGCAGGGCACTATTGCCTTGGAATTGATGAGCACGATTCCAGACTTGGAAGCTGTCCTCGTGCCAATAGGAGGCGGAGGGATGGCCTCTGGGGTGGCCGTGGCGATTAAGGAAGCTAAGCCCTGGATAAAAATATTCGGTGTGCAGACCAAGGCCTGTCCAGCGATGGTGCGTTCATTGGCGGATGGTATCTGTTATGAGGCTTTTCCCAATGATGAAAGTATCTGCGATGCCTTGATCGGGGGAATCGGACCGCTCCCCTTCGAACTCGTCGGTAAATATATCGACGATATCCTTGTTGTCGAGGAAGCGGATATCGCTGATGCAGTGCGAAATATTTTCCTCGCTGAGAGAATTGTCGCCGAGCCGGCCGGTGCGATATCTTTTGCGGCGGCTTCAGAAAAATACCTTAAGGGTCAGTATCAAAGCATTGCAGTCGTCATTTCCGGGGGTAATATTATGACCGATTTATTTCAACGGATTGTCTTCCCGAAATGATGCGTTGAGAACCACTATGATTGAGTGAGGTGAGGGCGTATGCCGGAGGGGTTGCAAGGCTTACTGAGGTCAGGCGCAGGCCGAAAAATGATTCTATTGGGCATCATTATCGCCGTGATTTACATTTTGTTGCCAGTGCTCGATGTTTTTATGTTTACTTTTTTATTTATTTTTCTTGTCAACGGCGCGCAAAAATTCCTGCGTCGCAGGATTCCTTTTTTTAATGGAATTCCCGAGGCTTGGTTTGCTTTTGGCATTTATTTATTAGCAGCAGTCGGCGTGATGTCCATAGTTTATATGTATATTCCGCATATGACTGCGCAAATATCTTTAATCAATCAAATCGTTCATGAGTTGGAAGAGGGAACACTACTGCAGCATTTAGGTGAGCCTTTTGTCAGTCTGGTCGATGATTCGGATGTTTTTTATCTGGTGAAGAATTCCTCCCTGTATGTTTTTGAAACGGCTGGTGCTATATCGTCGATTGCTATCGAGGCAACTTTGGCGGTGGTGCTTAGCTTGTTTTTTTTCGCTGAGCGGCAACATTTGCACGTTTTTTCGCTACGGCTGGAGAAGTCACTTTTTGGCGGTGCATATGAAGAGATATGCAGCTATGGCAGGATGTTTACTCATTCTTTTGGCAAAGTGATCGAGACTCAGGTGGTTATAGCCCTGGTCAATACACTAATTACTTGTCTGGGACTGTATTTTTTACATTTCCCAAGCCTGCTTGCCTTGGCTTTGCTCGTATTTTTACTTAGTATGATTCCTGTTGCCGGGGCGATTATCTCCGCAGTTCCACTGGTATTACTTGGATTAGTGGTAGGGGGCTTGAATACGGCACTTTTAGTTATTGCTCTGATTGCACTGGTTCATACAATCGAAGCTTATTATTTGAACCCGCGTTTACTATCCCACAAGACAGAATTGCCGGCTTTTTTAGTTTTCTTAATACTTATTATTTCAGAGCATTTGTTAGGGGTCTGGGGCCTGATCGTGGGAGTGCCTTTCTTTGTTTTCTTTTTAGAGCTTTTTGAATGTGGAAACAAAGAGATTTCACCAGAATCCCTGCTACCTCCCGCTTGATAGCAAGCAGCTAAATTTTGATAACGGGGTGACAACAATGCGGCATTGGAAGCAAATTTTTAGCAAAAAAAAGGTTCTAATTACTGGGCTGATTGCTATTTTTATTTTAATGGGCGGGGTGTCGGTTGTTTATTTTTTTAGCTACGACTTTATTTCCAACCTCATCTACCGTTGGCAGCTCGATGAGCTGGAGGCCCCAGGAAAAGGCGATGTCATCCTGCTGGTCGCCCCGCATCCAGATGACGAGGCACTCAGTTCCTGCCATTTGGTCAGGCAGGCTCTTGCAAAAGGAGCCCAGGTAAAGTTAGTAATGATTACTAATGGTGATGGATTCATCGAGGCTGCCGAGATGTACTACAAAAAACCCAAGGTTTCTCCGGAGCTATGCCGGGAATACGCTATGATGCGACAGCAGGAAACAATCGCTGCGGTAGCGACGATGGGAATTGCTGAGGAAGACATCGTTTTTCTCGGTTTTCCCGATGGTGGCATTGAATCGATGTTGCAGGATAATTGGTATAGCAATGAGCCTTACACCAACCCCTATACTTTACTAGCTCACACAGCATATCCTAACGCCTATGAGCAGGGTGTCAGCTATACCGGGGAAGGGATTGTCAGGGTACTGGCCACCTTGCTGCGCGAAGTTCGCCCGAATGTGATTATTATGCCTCATCCCAACGACCACCACCCTGATCACCGCTCGGTCAATGCGTTTATGCAGCTGGCCGCAGCTCAGGCGGAGACAAAAGATTTTCAGGCGATGCTGTACTTGGTCCATCACGGCAGCTGGCCGACCCCCTGGGTACGTGACTCACAGTTGCATCTCGTTCCGCCGGCTGCTTTCGAGTCCATCGATACCAAGTGGCGCGCTCTGGATTTATCGCCTGCCGACGCAATCAGTAAAGGTAGGACAATCGAGCTTTACGAATCCCAAACGATGGTGCTGGGAATATTGATGTATGCTTTTGAGCGACGCAACGAATTGTTCGGAGAGCTGTCGTCGGCCTCGCTGGAGTTTGGTGACATAGATAAAGCTGAGCTTGGACAGCCTTCCGAAATTGTTCTCCACGACCCCTTGGAAGATAATATTAATCAATACCAATTCCCTGCCGCTGACATTGTTAAAGTTTATGCTATGGCTGGCGACAGCGGCGGGATGAGGTTGGCCGCTGAGACGAATACCCGGGAAAAAGTAGTGCAGGAATGGCGGCTGCTCTGCTTTTATATCGAAGCGGGAAAGTTGCATCGCCTTGAAATATCGATTAATGGAGAACAAGTGACCGCTTTGGAGAACGGAATGGAAATCGATACAACGGAACTGGAGGTTGGTTTTGCCGATAATCGTGTCGATGTCTCTATCCCGGCGGAGATTTTAGGGGAGCATTCAAGTTATTATTTAACTCTTGCTTCTTATCACAAAGGCAAGCTGGTTGACACAACCGCCCTGCGGGAGCTTATTGTAAGTCAAGGTCTCGCATTG
The DNA here is from genome assembly GCA_964637885.1 of uncultured bacterium. Lineage (GTDB taxonomy): Bacteria > Bacillota > CAZWXO01 > CAZWXO01 > CAZWXO01 > CAZWXO01. Next base: position 4,089 of record CAZWXO010000023.1, on the reverse strand, counting down.
CAATGACAGAAGTACGCATCCGGCCCTTAGAAAAGGAAGACCGACCGGCGGTGCGAAGCATTTGCATTTCCACTGGCTATAAAGGCAGGCCGCTACAGTTGACGGATTTCTTTAGGGATCACGTTTTGTTTAATCTATTATTTTGCGATCATTTTCTCAAACATCAGCAACAGTATTGTTTTGTAGCAGAAAAAAACGAGGAAATCGTGGGATACATCTTGGGGACGCCGGACAATGCAGCCTGGGAGCTGGAATTTGTTTGGCGGACGATTCCCCAAGTTGTCTGGCGCATAATTTTTGTTACTTGGTACAGATATCCCCGATCCCTCGGGACTATCTGCTTTTTTTTGCGACATTATCCTAAACGGATGCTCAGCGATGCTGAAATGCGACAATATCCGGCGACGCTCCACATGAACGTAGCTCCAGGTAAGCAGGGTGGAGGTATTGGCGGGAAGTTGATGGAAGCTTTTGTCGAGAGGATGGTCGCTGTTGGCGTCGGGGGAGTTCATTTGCGTACAACCAGCGAAAATATAGCCGCCATTAATTTTTACATTAAAAGCGGCTTTAAATTAATTACAGAACGTCCTGGGCCGATTTGGCCTGATCATAGTCCAGCGAGTAATTTATGTTTTGCCAAAGAATTGCCTTAACCAAAGGATTCGGTGACGATCTCGGCGAGCTTGCTGACACTGAGAATGCTGAAATGATCTTTGGTGAAGTCGATCAAACCCTCTTCCTTCAATATTCCCAGCTCTCTTGAGAGCGATGGGCGCTGAACGTTGAGCAATCGGGCCATTTGTTCGCGGTTGACACCTAAATCAAAGGAGCTTCTGCGTTGTCGCTTGTTTTCTTCCAGTAAGTAAGCGGCGATGCGCTGGCGGAGGGTCTCCATCGATAATATTTTTATGCGCCTGTTGATTGTCAGCAGCCTGTCAGAGAGCAATCCAAGAAAATTTTCCATGATTTTGTCATTAGCATGCAGCATCGTGTGGAGCTGATGTTTATCTAGAACTAGTATTTGGCATTCTGTAGGACAATAGAGTGTGGCGGGGAATCTCGATTCGGTGGAGAAAATAACAGCTTCGCCATAGGTATCGCTAGGTTGAAGTCGGTGGATAGTGATCGTTTTGCCACTGGCATACTCTGCCTGCACTTCAACTAGCCCTGCGGCGATGATTCCGAGATGGTCGCATCTATCGCCTTCGTTGGCGATGTAGCTGTCTTTGGCGTAACGGCGTTGATAATAATTTTCGTTGCTGAGGGCCGCTATTACCTCTTCTCCCGTAAGACCTTGGAATAAAGGATTGTTGACGAATAATCCAATATCATTCATAACTTCAGCTCCTAATCAGCATCGATAATGCGCCCGTCAGAAGAGATAGTGACCTCACGGTACGGCAAGATTTTTTGAGTGTTTAGAATTGCTTTTTTTGTCGCTTCAATAATACCATTACAACAAGGGACCTCCATGCGCACGACGGTAATGCTCTTGATTTTGTTTGCCATTAATATAGCATATATTTTCTCATAGTTTGCCTGATTGTTATCTAACTTCGGACACCCTATTAGGCAAACATGACCTTTGATAAAATCACGATGGAAGTTGCCGTAGGCGTAGGCCGTGCAATCGGCGGCAATTAATAGACTGGCATTATCCAGATACGGGGCATTGGGGTTGATTAATTGGATTTGGACGGGCCACTGGGTTAGCTGTGATGGATTGTCAATCTGATTCTCTTTTGCCATTGGTGGAGCGGATGCCGTTGGAGGCTTGATGCTCTTGGCCATTGTTCCTGGGCAACCACAAGCCATTGGCGGAGGTGTGTTTTTGGATGCCTTTGCCTGCATAGCTGCTGCTTCGTCAAAAGCCGGGGCTTCTTTTTCAATTAAACTGATAGCGTCTGTGGGACACTCGGGCAGGCAGGCACCTAGTCCATCGCAGTAAGCTTCGTTGACGATCCTGGCTTTTCCGTCAATCATGGCTATCGCACCTTCATGGCAAGCGGTAACGCATAGACCGCAGCCGTTACATTTATCCTCATTTATTTCGATTATCGTTCTTTTCATCTGGTTCATCCCCTTTCGTAAATAGTTTATAATAGTAGCCGGGGAAAATATGTAACAATTGTTACTAATACAGGAGAGATGTTGCTCAATGGAAAAAAAATTGGTCGCTTATGTTGACGGGTCATATATGCACAAGGTGGTCGGTTATGGAGCCGTCATTCTTCAGGAAGGGGAGCATCTGGTGACGTTGTCGGGAGCCACTGATAAGAAAGAGTATACTAAATCATATCAGGTGGGAGGAGAAATTGCGGCGGTGCTGTCGGTTTTGCGGTGGCTCAGGGACCAAAAGATAGATAGTGTCTCAATTTACTATGATTTTGCTAATTTGGAAAAATGGGCGACGGGAGAATACAAGGCGAAAGCCCCGCTGGCGGTTGCTTTTTGTCGACAACTAGAGGAGCTGGCAATAGATATCGAGTGGCATAAAGTTGCGGCCCACACTGGCGATAGGTGGAATGAGCTGGCCGACGAGACAGCCAAAAATGCCATCAAGACTTTTTGCCAGGAGCGGGGGGATGTCCCAGGGATAGAGGAAAACCCCTCTTCGCAAGTTGCGTCGATGGCGACCGATAAGGAGGTTCAGCTGGCAGCATTTGCCGAGGAGTTCGTTGCTCGGCTGGCATATGAAGATATCGAGGGATGTTTGAAGAAGATAACGAATGGGCACACCGCTGTAATCAGCATCGTATCTGGAGGAAAAAAATACGGGCATCTTTATATTTACAACACGGATAAAAAAGTATTCTCTCCTTCGGCCCATGATATTCGCGATCCGGCTTGCGCTGTCAAGCTGATTAGCGTCCTCGATAATCTGAAAAAAGACATTCTTGCAGGAGATTTTGATTTAATGGCGAATATAGAAACTAAGTGTTAGTAAAGGGGTGTTGGATATGGCGTTAGCAAATTGTAAGCGTTGTGGCAAGATATTTGATAGTTCGGGGCAGCGGATGTGTCGCGATTGTGTTTTGCAGGACGAAGATTATTACCGACAAATTTATGAATATATTCTCGAGCACAAGGATGACCGGACAACTACAGTAACTGAGGTCTCCGAAGCCTTGG
>CAZWXO010000023.1:0-947 GCA_964637885.1 uncultured bacterium | reverse complement strand
GGATATTCCCGAAAAAATAGTTTTTCGCCTCATTAAAGAAGGACGTTTTGTGACTGCCGGGATTAATTGGGAGGTTCTTGAGTGTGCCAAGTGTGGCGTTCCAATTGCGGAGGGAACCTATTGCAAAAGCTGTCGTGAAAGTCTCGCTAAAGGGATGCAGGAAATGTCGAAAAGTCTGTCAAAAAACGGTGGTGTAAATTTAGACGATGAAATTAAAAGCCACGCTGATGTCAAGCAGGAGAAGGTCGATGCCGCGGTTAAAAAATTTCGGGATTTCTATGGTCGGCATAAAGACGATTAACGATTGACGCGTTTAGCGGTAATCATTGAAGAGCTGTTAATCTAGCCTTATATTTGCAAAATCTATCTGCTTTCGCTACATTAATAAAATATTATGGATGAAAAGGCATTGAGGCATAGATTGGTATGCCTTTTCTTTAAATTTTGTGTGTTTTTTCTCTTCAGTTGATTTGTATGGCAGTGCTACAAGTTTTTGGCGCTCAAGTTCCCGTGCTATTGGGATTAAATCTAAGGAAAAGGCCGTTTCAGATTGATAAATGCGCTTCTTGGCCTATTTCATCAATAATTCGCCATACTACATTATACCAACTGGCTTTACTCAGAGGCATAATACCATCTATGATACATACTTCGATAGAAATTAAGGAGATGTGAAAAATGAAGGCCATTATCATAGGAGCTGGGGAACTGGGCTATCACCTTGCTCAGCTGCTATCCGAAGACGAGCACCAGGTTGCTGTGATCGATATTGACGATGAGGCACGCAACAAGTGCTCGGACCATCTTGACGTAATTACATATCGAGGCAATGGTGTTAGCAAGACTGTTCTGGAGGACGCCGAAATTGAAGAGGCGGAGATGCTGTTTGCTGTGACGGACAGCGATGAAGTAAACATGGCTGCTTGCCTTGTAGCCCGGAACTATAA
>CAZWXO010000022.1:250-23996 GCA_964637885.1 uncultured bacterium | reverse complement strand
TGGATACTTCAATGCGGCGCTTTCAGCGTGTTTATCCGGCCGCTGGAGATGACTCTTCAGCCCTTCCTGTCACCTTTGCCCAATTGCAGCACATGACCGAGGGCTGCGAGATTGATCCAGTCAATCTCAACGATTAAAAAAGCAGTAACGACAGTAATGTTATGCATGGAATCATATAAATTTTTAATATATTATTGGAGGTTTTCGACGTGTCGACAGAAAGAGAATTCACACTATTTAGCGGGAGCGATGATTATATTGTTTCCCATGAGCTAGGTCATGCCGTTAATGTGGCCATCGCCCTGCAGAAACCGTTGTTGATTAAAGGTGAGCCAGGCACGGGAAAAACGATGCTGGCCCGCTCAATTGCCGCATCGCTAAAAAAAGATCTCTTGATCTGGAATATCAAATCAACTACCAAAGCCCAGGAAGGGCTATATGTTTATGATACGGTTCAGCGTTTGTATGACAGCCAGTTTGGTGAACATGATGTGGCGGACATTAAGCAGTATATCAAGCTAGGCAAGCTGGGTGAGGCCTTTAATTCGGAACAACAAGTTGTTTTGTTGATCGATGAAATCGATAAAGCGGATTTGGAGTTTCCCAATGATCTGCTCTGGGAGCTGGATCAGATGAGTTTTTATATTCACGAAACCAAAGAGACAATTAGCGCCAAAAAACGCCCCGTCGTCATCATCACATCCAATGCGGAGAAGGAACTGCCGGACGCCTTTCTGCGGCGCTGCATCTTCCACTACATCGCTTTCCCGGAACCTGACAGCATGACGGAGATCGTCAAAGTTCACTACCCGGATATCAAACAGAAACTGCTTGAGCAATCGATGGAAATGTTTTACTGGTTGCGGGGAGTCGATGACCTGCAAAAAAAGCCGAGCACCTCCGAGCTCCTTGACTGGCTACAAGCGTTGGTGGTCGGTGGAGTTGACCCTGGTAAAATTGGCGAAGATGTCCCCTTTCTGGGTGTGCTGCTGAAAAAAAACCAGGACATCGATGCTTTGCTTCGACGTGTCGGCAAGAAAACCGCTCTCAACGGCAACTCTAATCGCTTTTCGCCTTGGCGCTAGGGGGCAGTTAGTGTTTACCGATTTTTATTACAACTTAAAAAATCAGGGTCTCACGGTCTCCCTCAATGAATGGATGACGCTAATTGAAGCCTTGGATAAGGGGCTATGTGCGCCTAGCTTGACAGCCTTTTATCATTTGTGTCGCGCTGTCTTGGTTAAAAGCGAAAGCGATTATGACAAGCTCGACCTTGGGTTTGCTTCTTATTTTGGCGGAATCGAGACAGCAGAGGATATCCCGGAGCAGTTTTGGCAGTGGCTCGATAAGGAGCTGCCCGTCATGTCAGCCAATGTGCGCCTTGCCCTTAACCAAAATCAGCTAGATCTCGATCAGCTCAAGGCAATGCTAGAGGAGCGGATTAAAGAACAACAGGAAGAGCACCATGGAGGCAATAAGTGGATCGGTACCGGGGGGACTTCCCCGTTTGGACATTCGGGGCATCATCCCGGCGGGATTCGGATCGGTGGCGCCAGTCGCAATCAATCGGCCGTAAAAGTTGCCGAGCAGCGCAATTATAGGGATTTTCGGACGGATGAATTAATCGACTCCAGGAGTTTTCAGATGGCTTTTCGCAAACTAAGGCAGTTTTCCAGCCGGATCGAGGCAGCGAAAACGGAGCTTGATATCGATGCGACGATTAGCGAAACCTGCCAAAATGCCGGTCGCTTGAAATTAGTTTGGGAGCGGCCGCGGATGAATACGATGAAAGTTATTTTATTGATGGACAGCGGCGGGTCGATGTGGTCGTATTCTCGTCTATGCAACCAGCTTTTCCGGGCTGCGCATCAATCGTCGCATTTTAAGGATTTTCGCACTTTTTATTTCCATAATTGCATTTACGATTGGCTCTATACTGAGCCCGCCTGTAGCGAGAAACATCATATTGAAACTGAATCAGTCTTGCGCCAATACGATGAAGAATATCGCCTGATAATTGTCGGAGACGCCAGTATGGCACCGACGGAGCTGATGCGCCCGGGGGGAAATATTGATTGGTACCTTAATAACGAGCAGCCTGGCATCTGGTGGCTTAAAAAACTGCGGATGCATTTTGGCCATAGTGTCTGGCTCAATCCCATCGAGCGGGACTGGTGGGATAAAGTCAGTGGTGCCTATACAATCCAACAAGTGCGCGAAATTTTCCCGATGCAGGAGCTGACCCTCGAGGGATTAGAGGCTGGGATTAAAAAATTGCGGGTAGCCCGCTAAAATTTGACTTATATCAAGGCCCCTGGGTTGACGATTATGGCAACTCAGGGGCCTTGTGGTAATTAAGCCAAGCGGCACAAAACTATTTCAAAGCAGTGATGATCGCGTCGGCCTGCGTCAGAGGTAGCTGCTGATGCGCCGCCTGAATGGCTTTGGCATCGTCGTAGTAGCCAATAATCAAGCGTGACTCGGCGTCCTTGGCAAATCCTTCGAGAAGCTTAATTTCCTGCGAGAAATCAGCCCGTTTGAGACCTTTTTTGGCTTTGACATTGGCCATGATGCCATAAATGTCATAGTATTTTAGCGCTCGCCCGGTCGCCCATCGCATATCGCCAGGGAAAGCTTCGGCTCCGATCGGCTCTTTATAAACCTCTTGCCATGGTACATAATCCATCGTCGTGGCGTACCAACTGGAATAGCCACAGACTTCAAAGTTGTCAAGGAAGCCAGCAGCATCGCCTTTTTTCAGCATATTCGCCCCTTCAACCAAGGCTTCATGGGTTGCTTGATAATAAGGGGTGCGATAAGCGACACTATCCATGTTTAGGTGGGTCAGACCCATGATGATGCTGCGTGCGGCTCCCATCTGATCCAGGTTATACTCCGCCAGCAATTTATCAACTTCGGTCAAGTCTTTGCCAGCCATGCGGGCTTCGTTATAAAGTTTAGCAATTTCCAGGTTTTTCTCATTGAGCGCACGCGCTTTGACAAGATACTCACTAGAAATTTTTTCTAAAGAACCGTTGATATTAGGTATTTTTAAAGCAGCGGTGTCGAGTTCGTCGTAAAAACTTGCTACTTCACTGCCGAGGTCATAGGGTGCGACGGCAGATTTATCCATTCGCATTAACAAGGTCGAGTACGCTTTGACGAGATCGGCGTAGCGGGCAGGATCGGCACTGGCCTCGTTGTCCATGGGTGAGTGGTAGATGTTCTCGGTTACCCAGGGCTCAGTCATCGTGCGCATACTTGGTATGCCATGATAGGCGAAGCTCCACTCATCTGACCATGTCGTTGGGGAGGCTTTGATGATGACTTCTTGTTTAGGGAAGCCGGGATAATTGAGGCTCTCGGTGACGGCCTTGACGTAGGGCTTGAGGGTCTGGGAGGATCTGATGGCAAAATTAGGCGATTCAACCGACGCCATCAATTCCAGATTGATATTGCCGACGACCTTGCCGCCCCAGGTTGCATCCATCTCTTTTGCTAAGTTCCATGACCCGATCAGCCAGTCATAATAAGTGTCGATGGCACCGAACTCTTCCGCATCGACTGTCGTAAAGATTATTGTCCGGTCAGGTTGATAGTTGACTTCCTTCATTGCTTTCGCTAAAGTCAGAATTAATCCTACGGCTAATGCGTCATCTTGGAAACCGCCGTGATACGAATCTGTGTGGCCGGATATGATAATGTATTGGTCGGGATATTTTTTCCCGGGCAATTTGGCGACCACGTTATAACCCGTTGCATTTGGGTCGACTTCGATATGGGCAGCCATTGTTCCTGTCATAGGTTTGGCACTCTTTTGTAGCATTTCTGCAAGTGCTTCGCCATCTTTCTTAGCGATGTTGAGCATCGGCATGTCGATGTCTGGCCCAATCCAGTCAGCAACGTAAAAAGCTTCGCCGCTTTCGTGCTGTCCGTAGTAATTGGCAGCGTAATAAATAACGCCTTTTGCCCCTCTCTGATGCAGCTGGTAAGCGGCGCTTCCCATCCAAGGGAAGATATCAAAATCAAGGGCAAGGACTGCGATCTTTCCTTTGACATCGATTCCGTCCAGGGTTTCTGTCGAGCCATCTCCGACAAAGACCATTTCCGCATCGATGCCTTCGACAGTCGTCGGTGCGGAGCCAGGCTGGGCGACGACGACAGGCGCAAAGCCAGAGTCGCCGTGGAGATAAAAGGTAGCTGATTTAAAGTTCCAACCATAGACAGGAAAGGTTTTGTACTGCGGGGAATAACCCATCTTAGCGAATTCGTTGTAAGCTAGCTCAGCAGCTTGTTTGCCTTCCGGAGTTCCCCCCATGTGCCATCCCGGGGTTGTCTGGGAGCTGGTAATCTCCGTTAATTTTTTGGCAATTCCCCAACCGTAGGTCGAGTTGAGTTTTTTAACAACCTCTGCCTCGCCAGGGGCCGCCACTCCATAAACATCTTTAGGTGCCACAGCCCATGCCATAGGGGTCATGAGTAGTCCAATGGCAACTGTCAGCACGATTAGCACTTTGAATTTTTTCATTAGCAATACCTCCTTAATTAGTCTTAGTATCTTTATTACGACAAAGGTGGATAAAATTCCTTCACCTTCGAAAAATTAATTTATGGGTTATTCTTTCTTAAGCTTCTCTTAATAAGATTCTGTAATACTTATGAAGGTCATGGGGTTGACAAATCCTATGGAAACTTGAGATACTAAAACAGTTTCCATAGGGGGTGTAGGATGCAAGAAAGAATAATTCAAAAAACATTCGAAATGGCAAAAAAATATGGCTTCCGGCGTTTGAGTATGGATGAGCTGGCGAAAGAACTTGGCATCAGTAAAAAGACGATCTATAAGTACTTTGCCGATAAACAGCAGCTCATCGAGGAAGTCATGCAATACCAAGTCGATCTGGATATCGCACTAACTGACGCGGCCTTTAATGTGGCAGAAGATTTAATAGGCAAACTTGATGTAATTATGGGATTGATTCAAGACGAAACGCTGCCCCTATGGGTCGTTGAGGAATTGCAGCAATACTTTCCCGTTGCCTATGATATTTCTTTTCGCGTCAAAGATCACCGGCGCCGGTTGGGGGCCCAGCTGATGGCAATGGGTGAGCAGGATAAGATTTTTTGTCACGACATCGACTATGAAATTTTTGGGATCGCTCTTGAAACCGCTCTTGGAGTTCTGCTAAAACCCGAATACATGCGGAAGCGAGATAAGACCTGCACGGAAATTTTGGAGCAAGTTAAAAAGATATTTTTTTATGGAGTACTAAGTCATAGAATTGCGAGGGATGAGTAAATGTGGGGTCGGAAAAAACGGGCTGCTGGTGAACAGGTTGGGGAAGGTCATCAGAAAAAAGGCAGGCATCCGGTAGCCTGGTTTAAGGGTATGGGCCGGGGCGGCAAGATATTAACCTTGGTTATGGTTGGCATTGGACTTATTTTAGTAATGCGTGGCTGCAACGCAATTCTAAACAAACAAGCGCCGGAGGAACAGGCTGCCCGCGTCATCGAAGTCCATCAAGTCGAGCTTCGCCCGAAAGATGAAGTGCTCCACTATACCGGGGGACTAGCAGCAGGGGAGCAGGCAATTGTCAATGCCAAAAATGGCGGCCGAGTCAGCAAAATTCTAGTTGAAAATGGAGTCATGGTAAGCGCCGGACAGGCATTAGTCTTGCTGGAAAACTCGGATTTGCAAAACATGTCAACAATCAACCAAGCCACCGCTGCCAAGGCCCAGGCTGCTTATCAAAATGCCCAGGCTAATTATGAGCGGTACAAGGCGCTTTTTGAGGCAGGAGGAATGTCGCAAAAAGATTTTGACGATGTCAAGCTTGGCTTGGTTGTGGCGGAAGCCGATGCAAGTTCGGCGCGGGCTGCGGCGGCAAATGCAGGGGAAGCAGTTGCTAGCGCGACGATTAAGGCTCCTATCGCCGGCCTTGTAGCTAATCGCGATGTTACCTTAGGGCAAATGCTCGCACCGGGGCAACAGATTATGACTGTCGAGAGCACCGGGCAGGTGTCAGTCAATATCAATATTTCCCAAGAAGATATTAACAAGCTGACGGTGGGGATGGAAGCCGATATCGAAATCAGCAGTTTGAGTAAAGAACCCTTCCGTGGTCGTTTAGTCAGTATTAATCCCGCGGCGGATCCTGCGACCCGTTCCTTTGCCGGAAAAATATTGGTGAATAATTCCGATGGAAAGTTAAAACCCGGGATGTATTCCCGAGTTAAGATTGGGACGGGGCAGAGCAAGAAAGTGCTGACGGTGCCAGTCGTGGCGGTTACCGGTGAAGACGGGCTTTATTTCGTATTTCTAGTCGAGGGCGAGGTCGTCAAGCGGCAGCGTGTCGATGTCGGCGACGTCTTAGGCAACATGATTGAAATCACCAAGGGCCTCGGAGAAGGGCAAACTGTAGCAATTACGGGAGCGAGTTCGCTCAAGGATGGCGATAAGATTTCGGTGAAGGAGTAGGGGGTTAAAAGATGTTACTTTCCGATGTAAGCATAAAACGCCCCGTTTTCGCTACCGTTGCAATTCTCTTTTTGGTAGTTTTGGGGGCAATGAGCTTTAGCAAACTACCTGTGGAAGAATACCCACCCATTGAGTTTCCCTTTGTGGCGGTGGTGATCGTCGAGCCAGGTGCGTCGCCGGATCAGATCGAGAAAAAGGTCATTCGGCCGGTCGAAGACGCCTTTAGCGAAATCAATGGCGTTGAGCATATTTATGGCATGGGCAGTGAAAATATGGGAACCATCTTTGCTGAATTCAGCATGGACACGGACCCGGATGTGGCTGTGCAGAATGTCCGCGACAAAATGAGCGCCATTCGCAATAGCTTGCCCAGTGACATTCAGGAACCAACAGTGATGCGCTTTAACATGACTGAAATTCCCATAATGTCGGTGGCCGTCAGTGGTGATAAGACTCGCCGGGAGCTTACTTATTATGTCAACGATATTATTAAAAAGAAAATTGAAACCGTCAATGGTGTCGGTTCCATCAAGTATTACGGAAGCCAGGATCGGGAAGTACGCCTCGACATCGACGTGACCAAGTTGGCGGCGTACGGTGTATCGACGGCCGAAATTGCTGGTGCTCTAAGGATGGGTAATGTTGGGGTGCCAGCCGGTTATGTGGCTAATCAGGAGCAAAGCATCAGCCTGAAAACTGCCGGAGAGCTGGACACGATGGCTGCTTTCTTGTCCTTTCCCGTGGCTCAGCGCAACGGCAAAACAATTTTATTAGGCGATGTCGTCACTGTCATCGATGGAACCAAGGAATCTGACAGCCTCGCCCGGATCAGCGGTAAAAATGCTGTAGGGATTGATATCGTCAAGCAGTCCGGAGCCAACACAGTCGAGGTCGCCGACAATATCAATATCGCTTTGCAAGAGGCAGCGCAGGATATGCCACCGGGAGTGGAATTGACGGTTGTTAAAGACAACTCCAAGTCGATTCGTAGCTCCGTGAACAACGTTATTGAAACGATTGTCGAAGGGGCGCTCTTGGCGATAATTATCGTCTTTGTCTTTTTGCATAATGGGCAAACGACGCTGATCGCCGCCCTCGCGATCCCAACATCGATTATATCCACCTTCTTTTTTATGGAACTATTCGGATTTTCTCTCAATTCCATGTCGTTAGGAGCGCTGGCACTTTGTATCGGACTGCTGATCGATGACGCAATCGTCGTCATCGAGAATATCGAGCGACATAAGAAAATGGGCAAACCCCCGTTGCAAGCAGCTAAAGAGGGGGCCTCAGAGATTGGCCTCGCTGTCATTGCCACTACTGTGGCAGTGGTGGCAGTTTTTCTCCCCCTTGGCACCATGTCAGGAATTACCGGACAGTTTTTTCGCCAGTTTGGGCTGACTGCCGTAACGGCAGCAATTATTTCTACCTTTGTTGCTTTATCTTTGGTGCCGATGCTAGCTGCCCGCGATCTGGGTGGCGAGATTAAAGGGGAAAATTTTCTAAGTAAATATCTGATGCGATTTAACAAATGGTTTGATAGCCTGGCTGAACGGTATGGTGATTTCTTGCATGTTGTTTTGCGGCATCGTGGTAAAACTTTAGCTCTAGCCTTCGCCCTTTTTGTCGGTTCGTTGGTGATGGTGTCATTTTTAGGGTCGGAGTTTATGACCAGTAGTGACATTGGGGAAATCAGCGCTGTCCTGGAGATGGATGCGGGGACAAGCCTTGATGGTGCCTCGGAGCTTGCCCGGCAAGCCGAAGAGATTCTTAAATCCTATGAAGACGTAGTCACTTTATATACTACTGTTCAGGCCGACCGCGCTAATATTTTCGTCAAGATTACCGGGAAACACGAACGCAAAAAAAGTGACAAGGATCTTGCCAAAGAAATGCGGCGCAGTTTATTGATTTTATCTGGGGCGGAAGTGACGGTCACGCCTGTTTCCAGTGGGCCCGGCGGTGGTGGGGAAAAAGCTTTTCAGATCAGCATTCTCGGCGATGATATGGCTCAGATGCGAATCTATGCGGAAAAAATTGAGCGGATTGTCGAGAGCGTTCCCGGGGCTGTCGATGTCAGCAGCACCTATAAGCCTGGTCGCCCACAGGAAATGCTGGTGGTGGATCACGAGGCCGCCGGCGATGTAGGGGTCAGCGCCGCCCAAGTCGGCGAATTGTTGAATACTCTTTATACCGGGACGGTCGTCGGGCAATTCCAAGAGGGAGATACGCGCACTGACATGCGTCTGCGCTTGAAGCCGGAGCAACGGGAAGACTTGTCGGCATTGCAGATGGTTCAGATGCCAGTCGGCGGGGGCAAATATGTCTACTTGGGCCAGGTGACCGAACGTGTCTTCCAGCCGGCACCTTCGTCAATCAACCGTTATGACCGGAAAAAAGAAATCCAGATTCAGGCAAATATCGAGGGAGCGACCTTGGGGGAATTCAACGCTGTTTTCAATCGTCGTTTGGCTGAGGAAGTCGAATTACCTTCAGGATTAAGCCTATACCAAGGTGGCAACACAGAAATGATGAATGAGGTTTTCAGCACAATGTTGATGGCCCTTGTGGCCGGGATTATTTTTATCTTTTTCGTCTTGGCAGCGCAATTTGAAAGCTGGCTGGAACCGCTAGCGATTATGTTTTCCTTGCCGATGGCGGCGATTGGTGCTTTTGGCGGCTTGATGATTATGGGCAGTAATCTGAGTATTGACTCGATGATCGGCTTGGTATTGTTAATGGGCCTTGCTTCAAAGAATGGTATTCTGCTCATCGATTATTCGAAATTGTTACGCGCTAAAGGGGTCGATCGCACCGAGGCGATGGTGCAATCCGGGCAAGTGCGTTTACGGCCAATTATGATGACGACGCTTGCAATGATTTTCGGAATGCTGCCTTTGGCCCTGGGCGTCGGGGAAGGTGCCGAGGCTCGGGCCTCGATGGCTTATGCCATCATCGGCGGATTGGTCACTTCGACGCTTTTGACTTTGTTTGTTGTGCCGGCGGTTTATACGGTGCTGGATGACGGTAAAATTAAGCTGATTAAAAAGATTAGGCGCTGGCGCGGTCTCTCGGAAGAGAAGTTGTCCACCGATATATCACAGTAAAGCGTATTAAACAAAGCCCGCATCTTCCAGGGCCGCTGTTTAACTCCGCAGCGGCTTTACGGGGACAGTTAAACAGTAGTAACTAATATTCTCCGTTGCAGGAAAGAATTTTGGCGCTATTTTCATAAAAAAAAGAGGAATTATGTTAATAATTCTCTCTAAAATTGTTCATCGTTAATTTTTAATTGTAAATCGCTGACTTTTTCAGAAAGCCAGGGCCAACCGTTTAGCGGAGGTCCTGGCTTTTTTACTTCACTGCTGCTGATTATCTCGATGCTAAAAATCAAGCTCTAATAAAATCGGGCAATGGTCGGATCCGGTCACATCGGTCAGTATTTCGGCTGACTTAATCTTGGTTTTTAAGTCGTCGGAGACAAAAAAGTAGTCAATTCTCCACCCGATGTTCTTGCTACGGGATTGGAAGCGGTAGGACCACCACGAGTATTTGGTTTCCTCTGGATGTAAAAAACGATATGTGTCGAGATATCCCTCGCGCACCAGCTTGTCTAGCCAAGCGCGCTCGACAGGCAGAAAGCCGGAATAATTTTCATTCTGTTTCGGGTTTTTCAGGTCAATAGCCTGGTGGGCCGTATTGTAGTCTCCACAGATAACGACACTTTTCCCCGCCGCCCGGCGCTGATTAAAGCAATCCAAAGCCGCATCGTAAAAATCGAGCTTGAAGCGAAGCCGCTCTTCACTTTGTTGGCCGTTGGGAAAATAAATATTAAAGAGGGAGAACTCTTCGAACTCAGTTTCCACAACGCGTCCTTCGGCATCAAAACGCTGGAGACCGAGGCCGTAGCGAACGGCGATGGGCTTGGGGCGGGTATAGGTGACAGTGCCACTGTAGCCTTTTTTTTCCGCATGATTCCAATAATCGTTGTAGGATTCAACCTCGGTAAATTCTGGACGCAAATTAGCTTCTTGAAGCTTTGTTTCCTGCAGGCACAGCATATCCGGGGCCTCACTCTGCATCCAGGCAAAGAGTCCCTTTTCACTAGCGGCGCGTATTCCATTGACATTCCACGAATAGAGCTTCATTTTGACCTACTTTTGACGGAAACTGGCCAAATAAATACCGGCGATATCGGCTTTAATCGTTTTGTTGATAGGTAATCGCTCGTAAACCTTTTTATCGCAAGTCAAGGAGATGATCTGCGGACCGGCTTTGACCTTAACCAGGGGCATTTTGCGCCAGCGCAGGTATTTTGGCACTTCCGCCAGTACTTCCTTGGGAAATTTTCCATCGGAGATCTTACCCATCTTTTTCTCAATGACAAAGACAGAGATAGTTTGTTTGTACTGTTTGACCATGCGCGCTTGCTCAGCTTGCTGTGCTTTGAGTTTTTTCCGGGTAAAGTACCACCCGGCCCCAAGTATCGCTACCGTAACAATAATGGGTAGAATAACGGTTAAAAATAGCTTCAAGGTTAATTTCCTCCTTAAAAAGTCTGCAGTATATTTTAGCATGTCGAGACAGCTTTAGCTACAAATTGTTACGCTTGCTTACTGGCCGCACAGGGCCAAAGTTCATCCAGCAACAGGGCATCAAGAACAACGATGAATATCCCCAATAAGATATTGACCTGCGCGTAAAGGCGTGTCACACTATTGCCAGGCATGGTGCGATAGGGGGCGGGGGATTGGATTTTCATCAACTTGAAGTTTTTATCAGTGTGGCCAGGCATAAGAGTTTTTCTAAAGCTGCCGAATCAGTTTTCCTAGCCCAGCCGACGATGAGCGCTCACATCAATAGCCTGGAAAGCGAATTGCAGACGAGTCTCTTTCATCGCGGGAATAAAGGAGTGACGCTGACCGCCAGTGGCAAGGAGTTTTACGCCCATGCGATCAACTTGCTAAATATGCGGGAAGATGCGCTCAAGTCGATGGATGACTATTTGCAACGCATCGAAGGCAGGCTTACCTTTGGTGTCAGCACAGTTCCGGGAGACTATCTGATGCCGGAATTCATTCAATATTTTCACAAGCTTTACCCCGACGTTATTTTTCACATGCAGGAAATGGCATCGGGTAGCGTAATCAATAAAATCCTCGAACACGAATTAGAATTGGGCATCGTCGGGGTCGAGCTAGAGGATTCTAAGTTGGAATATTTCCCAATCTGCCAGGATAAATTGGTTTTAATTACGCCTAATTCCGATGAATTCGCACTATGGCCACAGGAAGCCGTCAATTTCAGCGATATCTGTCGATATAATTTCGTGATGCGCAATGCTAATTCCGGCACGCGACTAGCCTTTGAGAAGGCTTTATCCAGTGCGGGAAAGAGCCTGGCAGATTTGCGGCTTGTCGCCGAGCTGGATAGTGCTGAAGCGATTCGAAAATTAGTAATTCTTGGCCTTGGAGTAGCTGTTGTTTCCGAGAGGGCGGCTCTGGAGTCAGTCCAAAACGGTCAAATGAGAATGTTTCCTTTTGTCGAGGCTGGTTTTTTCCGTTCTTTCTATTTAGTGCAGTTGAAGAGGCGAACTCTTTCCCCCGTTGCGCAAAAATTCACAGAATCTTTAATCAGTTATTTTTCCGCTTCGCCATGAGGGGTTCTTTGGCATTTTTTAATGACGATGGAGCAAGGGTGATTAAATGACAGAATCAGAATATTATGTCGTGACTTTCGTCTCGACGAGCCACGCAATTAAACTAGAAAAAACGATGGTGTCACAGTTTCAAGTGGCAATTATCCCTACTCCGACGGAAATAAGTCGGAGTTGTGGACTTTCCTTTCGACTCGATTATCCTGACATCACCTCCGCTATCGCAATTTTAGATGACTCTGGATTTCCTTTCGGGGTTTATGCATTGTCGCGGGAAAAAACCGCCGGCAAAAGGCAGGTTCGGCTAATCACAGAAAAGAAGGCGAGCAGATGATTTATTTTGACAATGCAGCGACATCCTTTCCTAAGCCTGCTCAAGTCATCGATGCGGTGGGGAAGTGCCTGCAGGGCTACGCCGGGAATCCTGGTCGTTCCGGACATGAGCTAGCCCTTGAGGCTGGGCGCGCAGTTTTTTCTGCCAGGGAAAAACTGGCGCAATTTTTTAATATTGCTGATCCGATGCAAGTAATTTTTACCCTTAATGCGACGGATGCACTGAACCTCGCCTTGCATGGGTTTTTGCAGGCAGGTGATCGCGTTGTCACGACAAGTATGGAACATAACTCTGTTTTGCGACCTCTCGCAGACTTACGCCAGCGCGGGGTCACCCATGAGATCGTCTGGGCTGATCCCAGGGGAGAAATCGCCCTAGATGATTTACGTCGGGCGATTTCAAAAAAGACAAGTTTAGTCGTAGTCAATCATGCCTCCAACGTTTGCGGAACAGTACAGCCAATCCGGGAAATCGGCGCCATGTGTCGGCAGCTAGGCATACCATTTCTCGTTGATGCATCCCAGTCCGCAGGACAATTGACAATAGATGTTGAGCAGGATCGGATTGACTTGCTGGCGGCGGCGGGGCACAAATCCCTGCTGGGACCGCAGGGGACGGGTTTTTTATACATCAGACCGGGAATCGAGATTGCTCCCCTGCGACAAGGTGGTACCGGCAGTCGCTCCGAGGACACTTTCCAGCCGGAAATAATGCCGGATCGTTATGAGAGCGGAACTCTTAATACACCCGGAATTGTCGGGTTGGCTGCTGGTTTGGATTTTATCAATCAAGAAACCCAGGGGAAAATTGTTGCGCATGAAAAAAATTTGATCGACACATTGCTGGCGGGATTAAGCGAGATAGACGGCCTGGTCTTGTATGGTCCTCGACAGGACAAGGGAAGGGCTGCTGTAGTTGCCTTTGGCATCGGCGATCTTGACTCCGGTGAGATTGCCCACTTGTTGGGGCAGAAAGGGATTTGTTGTCGGCCAGGGCTCCATTGTGCCCCTTTGGCCCATCAGAGTATCGGATCATTCGAAACCGGCGCCGTGCGTCTTAGTCCAGGTTTTTTTAATACGCTGGAGGAGATTGAAGCAGCCATCAGAATGTGTTGGCAAATCAGCCGGACGATTAGAACTCATTGAGCTTAGCAGCAAACGATTAATATTCCTTGCGTGGGTGCCATATTCTGCGTACAATGTAATTGGTTAACCACAAATTTAGGAGGTGTTTTTAA
The DNA here is from genome assembly GCA_964637885.1 of uncultured bacterium. GTDB lineage: Bacteria > Bacillota > CAZWXO01 > CAZWXO01 > CAZWXO01 > CAZWXO01. Next base: position 10,291 of record CAZWXO010000022.1, on the reverse strand, counting down.
TGAAGTGTCCTACATTGATGACGATTGTCATCGACCAGAGAACCAACGCTGCAGGAGCGGTCCAGCAGGTGCTGACCCAAAATGGTTGCTTAATCAAGACCCGATTGGGACTGCATGAGGATTGTGACGAAACCGGGCTCATTATTTTGCAGCTGTGCGGCTCTGATGCCGAAATTGAGGCTCTGAAAGCGGCCCTGGCTGCAATCGATGGAGTCAGCGTTCAAAAAATAGATTTACAAGCACCGACATCGTGTTCTTGCGGATGTGATTGTACCTAATCTGATTTAGTTGGCCGGAGAAAGCGCCATGCTACTCCGGCTTTTTTTATTTCATACTTTGTGAATTCGCTTTATTTTATGAAATATTGCAGTGGCCCAATTTCATGAAGATTCCTATTCAAAGACAAAAACCAATTGATAATATCAATTGGTTTTTGTCTTTCGGGAATAGTAGACTTTTAGGAGAGTACTAAATTGGAGAAGGTATAGGAGGGTATTTCATGAGACTAAGGAAGATGACACTGAACATCAATGGTGCGGATCGGATGTTTATCTGTGATCCCGAAAAGGATTCTCTGGCCAGCGTCGTGCGACGCCTGGGACTAACCGGGACCAAAGTTGGGTGCGGTACTGGTGTTTGTGGTTCATGCTCCGTGATTTTAAATGGGAAAGTAATCCGTTCGTGTACCAAAAAAATGAAGACGATCGAGGAATACAGCACAGTGTTGACAGTCGAGGGAATCGGAGGGCCCAATTTCCTGCATCCGCTGCAGGTGGCCTTTATGAACTTTGGGGCGGTCCAATGCGGCTTCTGTTCCCCTGGCTTTATCGTCTCGGCCTTTGGACTCCTGCAGGGAAATGCCAATCCGAGCCGTGAAGACGTCAGGGACTGGTTTCAAAAACATCGCAACATCTGTCGCTGCACGGGCTATAAGCAGATAGTCGATGCGGTTATGGCGGCAGCCAAAGTCATGCGCGGCGAATGCGGCATCGAGGATATCAAGGTTAAGCTTCCGGCAGACAAAGAATATTATGGGCTGCCCTTGGTGCGCCCAGCGGCCTTGGCCAAAGTATGCGGCGTCTGCGATTTCGGTGACGATATTGAGCTTAAGATGCCGGATAATATCCTTCATGTCGTTATGGTTCAACCTAAGGTTGTTCATCACGCCAAAATTCTTAAAATTAATACCGAAGAAGCCGAAAAAATGCCTGGCGTATACAAAATAATCACTCACAAGGATGTTAAGGGTTCCAATCGCCTGAATTTCTTTCAGTTGAACCCCCGCTGTCTTGCTACCGAGCAGACTCATATCCTCTTAGCCGAAGAAAAAATATTTAATTACGGCGATATCGTGGCTCTTGTCGCGGCTGATTCCAAGGATCGTGCCCGGGAAGCAGCGGCAAAAGTGACGATCGAGTACGAGCAATTGCCTGAGTATTTGAACTATTTGGAAGCAGCGATGCCTGATGCTGTGCGGATTCATGACGATCATCCCAATGTCTGGTCGATGCAACCCACGGTTAAAGGTGCGGGCCACGATGTTCCAAGTTTGTTTGAGACAGCGCCTCATGTAGTAGAGGGGAGTTTTTATTCGACACGCGAGCCGCATATGCCTATCGAAGGCGACACCGTTCAAGCTTATTGGGGTGACGACGGGATGCTGACAGTGCATTGCAAAGCAATGGCGATTTACGCCAATGTCGGGGACATAGCTGAAGCAACTGGTGTGCCAGCCGAGCAGATCCGCGTCATCGAGAACCCGACAGGTGCGACCTTTGGGTGGGGAATCGCCAGCGCGACTTATTCTTTGGCGGCCATTGCCTGCCTTGCCTGCGACGATATCCCGGTAGCTTTCTCGATGACTTACGCTGAGTTTATGGCATTTTCCGGCAAAAGAGCGCCATCGTTTACAAATGCTCGCCTTGCCTGCGACGATCAAGGTAAGATTATCGCCGCCGAGTGGGATTGTGGGCTCGACCACGGTGCCTACAATGAATTGGGCGATGACTTGACGACACGTCCGGCCCGCTTTACATTTTTCCCGTATAATGTCCCGAACGTCTTAGCCCTCTGCCGTGTGGCGTGCACTAACCATGCCTATGGCACAGCTTATCGCGGATATGGAGCGCCCCAGGCTTACACCTCATCGGAAGCTATCATGGATATGATGGCGGAAAAACTCGGGGTAGATCCATTTGAGTTCCGTTGGAAAAATATTGCGCGCCCAGGCGAGACCAATATCAACAGTTATCCGTTTGTCGATTATCCCATGGAAAAAATCATGGAAGCGATGCGACCGGTTTATGAAAAAGCTGTCGCGCGGGCTAAAGCTGAGGACACCCCGGCCAAACGACGCGGCGTCGGTATTGCATGGGGCGGGTATAACGTGACCGAAGGTACAGCGGATCAATGCACGATTGCCTTGGAGCTGCGCGAAGATGGCAAATTTATCAAGTACGACACCTGGCAGGATCAAGGCCAGGGCGGCGATGTCGGATCTCTGCAATGCACGCTAGAAGCGCTAAAATCTTTGGGTGTTGGAATTGATGACGTTGTGCTGATTCAAAACGACAGTAAGCATTGCCCTGATTCTGGCGCTAGTGCTTCCTCGCGGCAACATTATTGGAATGGACGCACTACCAAGCTGGCTGCAGATAAATTAATCGCCGCCATGACTAAAGCCGACGGGACTCTTCGAACCCATGCTGAAATGGTAGCAGAGGGCATACCGACAAAATACGAGGCACAGAGCCTGAATCCGGCTGATCCGGATTTGTGCGACCTGGATCCGAACACCGGGGTTGGCAATCCTACCCCCGATTATACATATGCCATGTTTTTAGCTGAAGTCGAGGTAGATACCGCTACCGGCAAAACAACTGTCTTAGCGTACACCGGAGTCGATGATGTCGGTGTTATTGGAAATATCGATTCGGTCAATGGGCAGGCATATGGCGGGCTATCCCACTGCATCGGATTTGCTCTCAGTGAAAATTACGACGATGTCAAAAAACATAGCAATATGCTAGGGGCAGGAATTCCAGCTATCAAGGATATTCCGGATGATTTCAATCTCATTCATCTGTGCACGCCAAGGTCGAAAAACCCCTTCGGTTCTTCGGGAGCCTCGGAGGCATTCCAGTCCTCAGGACATGTCGCCGTCATCAATGCGATTAATAATGCTTGCGGTGTAAGGGTATATGAATTGCCGGCTACTCCAGACAAGGTCAAAGCGGGCCTTGAGAAACTGGCTAAGGGTGAGAAGATTCTTCCTCCTAAAAAATACTTCCTCGGTTCGGATTTTTACGAGGAAATGGAAAACATCAAGAATAATCCGATGTAAATTCAGCAGAGGTTGAATTGCGTTGGTCTGCAGCTTCAGTTGCAGACCAACGCTTATAATGCGAGGTTGCGCTTTAACATGGATGATTATTTGGAGAATTTTAAGAACTGTTTGCAAAAGGAGATTCCGTACTGTGCTGGGGAATGTCCTTTTAATTTTGATATTTTAGAGTTTATCCGCAAGATGAAAAAAGGCCGTTTTGAGGCGGCTTACCGCCTCTATTGCAATGCGGTGGGATTTCCTGGCATCGTGGCGGAAACATGCCCGCAGCCATGCAAAGTAGTTTGCCCCCGCAAGGATGTCGATCAAGGGATTGAGCTAGGGATGCTGGAAAAAGCCTGCGTTGACTCTGCGGATAATATTGAGCCCGTCGAGTACAATTTACCAGCTAAGAAGCACCGGATCGCAATTGTGGGGGCTGGCATCAGCGGTCTCGCCTGCGCCTTGCGCTTATGCCTTAAAAAATACGAGGTTGATGTCTATGAAAGCAGTGGGCGAATAGGAGGGCAATACTGGGAGCTCTTGCCCGAGAAAATTTTCATGCAGGATATCGAGCGGCAGTTTATGCATACGAAATATACTCTCTTCTTAAATTGCAGGATTTGTGATCGGCAGGAACTTCTCGGGAAAGGCTACGCTGCCGTTTTTGTGGCAACAGGGCAGGGTGGTGACGACTTGGGATTGCTCGGTGCCCGGGGTATAGATGAGACGGCACCCGTCGTCAAGCTTGATTCCCTGACTTGGTTTTTGGGCGGAGGCTTGCTAGGCCAAGCCCCGATTGATGCACTGGCCGAGGGTTTGACTATGGGAACTACTATCGACAATTACATTAAGGCAGGAGTTCTGCCAAGTAGTTTCCGGGCTAAGCAAACCGCTATCTGCCTGGATCGGGTCAAGCTTGAATATATTGCGCCAGTCGCTCCCTCCATGGAGGGACGTTTCAGTCAAGATGAGGCACGATTAGAAGCTAGTCGCTGTATCGAATGCCAATGTGACTTTTGCCGGACATATTGCGACTTGACCACTTTTTATAACAAGTGGCCGCTACGCATTCGCGATGAGATAGCTGCGACGATTCTACCCGGAACTTCAGAGGTCAAAGCAACACCTGCTAAGCGATTGTTAAGCACGTGTAATCAATGTGGCCTTTGCCGGAAAACCTGCCCGCAGGAGATAGATTTAGAGCGCTTGATTCTAGAGGGACGCAAGAGCATGCATCGTCAGGAAAAAGTCCCGTGGGCATTTTACGATTTCTGGATTAAAGATATGCATTTTGCCAATGGTCCGTCTGCAGCCTTGTTCAAAAATTCGGCTACAGAGCAGGCCGAGGGTGCTGTACAGGAGGGAGAAGGGGGCATGGTATACGCCTTTTTCCCCGGCTGCCAATTAGGTGCCAGCAATCCGGATCTGGTCGAACAAATTTACGCTCAGTTGCTCACTAAACATTCGGATACAGGTATTATCTTGCGCTGTTGCGCAGCTCCGGCAGAGTGGTCCGGGGATGAAGCGTTGTTGCAGCAAGAACTAACTGAGATTCGCCGTCAATGGGAGTCGATGGGTAAGCCAATCCTGATTATGGCATGCCCGACGTGCATCAAGAAATTTCAGCATTTTCTGCCAGAAGTCTTAATCACATCCCTATATGAAGTTTTGCTCGAGTGGCAATGTCTGCCTCAACATCAGGTGGAGTTAAACTTAGAGATGGAGGCCGCTGTCTTTGATCCCTGCGCAGCGATCCAAAGGCCACAAATGCGGCAAGCCGTGCGGGAACTGGCCTTAAGTGCGGGATTTGTGCTGGACCCGCTGCCTGGGAATGATGCCTGGCCGCATTGCTGTGGTTTTGGTGGACAACCGGCGATCGCCAACCCGGCTTTCGCCGAGTATGTCGCTACCAAGCGGATCCAGGAAAGCGAAGCGATGTATATCACCTATTGCAGCAACTGCCAGGATGTTTTCCGCGATGCGGGAAAGCGAACCTTGCATATTCTGGATATTATGGTTGGCAACTATAGCAGTGATGCTACGTTGCCGACTGTTACTCAGCGTCGGGAAAACCGGCGCTATCTGAAAAAACTACTTCTAAAGAAATATTGGGGTGAGGATATGGAAGTGGAAAAAAGTGCTATTACTATTAATCTACAGATACCCCTTCAGCTGAAAGAAAAAATTAACCACCTGAAAATTCTTGAAGAAGATATTTTACAGGTAGTCGACTTCTGCCAGCGGACTAAACGAAGAGTTTTCAATACTGTGACTGGAATTTTTTCGGGCTATCAGGAAGTCGGCTATATGACTTATTGGGTGGAGTACAAAGAGCTTGCAGGCAGCGATGTTGTCGAGTTGGTCAACGTCTATGCGCATCGAATAAAAATAGACCTGGAGGCGGTGTGGAATGGAAGCAAAACAGAAGCTGATGTGTGATCGCTGTCAAGTCGAGCTAGAGCTTTTGGAGGCGCAGTTTAGTTACCTGGGTCGCACCTTTCAAAACAAGGTTGAGCGATGCCCAAGCTGTGGACAGGTTTATATTCCGGAGGACTTGGTAGTTACACGGATCAGTAAAGTCGAAGAGGCTTTGGAGGATAAATAGGTTGAGGGATAGGGAGCGATAATGATACGACCAGGCGGGCTTAAACTAACTGAAATAGCTTTGCAAATTTGGCAGCTTCCAAGGGGCTCTTCTGTCCTTGATATCGGCTGTGGATGTGGCGAGACTGTGGAATATTTAGGGTCCAGGCACGGTCTTAATGCTTGCGGGCTCGATGCTTCTGAGGAGTTAATCAACGAAGGCCTGGCCAGAAATCCCTCGCTTCAGCTAACAAGGGGAGATGGGGAGAATCTCAGGGAGCTTCCGTCAGAAACTTTTGAGGGTGTTCTTTTGGAATGTGTTTTGTCGATATTTGCAAATCCGGCAAAGGTGCTTGGCGAAGTTAGGCGCATCTTGGCCCCAGGTGGCAAATTGTTTATCAGTGATTTGCATGTTGTCGGGAGCGATGGGGATCTAGGTATCAATGAAAGCGCATCCGGGCAGCTGTTTTTGAAGGAGCCGACGGAAGAAAGAAAAAGCGTCAATGGGGCCAATGAAGCTATTACTTGTATATCCTGCCGCCGGTTCAAATTGGATGCATTATGCGCTTGCCTGCTTCAAATAGGCTTTGGCAGCTTGCGTGTGGAAGATTGGACGGAAGAATTGGATGTATATGTGGCGACAAAAATAATGCGGGACGGCAACATGTCCGGCTGTTTTTTTGATGGTGCGCTTACTCGAGCAGAAAAAAGGCGGACAGGTTATTTCGCACTGACGGCTGAAAAATCTTGATCTGGCGCTAGAGAGAGATTGTGCCTTGGAACTGAAGCAAGTTGTAGATAAAAATAGAAGAAGGGAGAGGTTGGCATTGATTGAAGAGAGATTAAAGGATTTGCGGCAGCAGGGTTATTGTTGTAGCCAAAGTATCGTTCAATTGGGGCTGGATGTCCAAGGCGAAGCAAACCCCACCTTGATTCAAGCGATGGGAGGATTGTGTAACGGGCTGTATGCTGGCAGACTGTGTGGAGCTTTAACGGGAGCGGCATGCCTGCTGGCGATGCTTGAACCGGAAAAGGCAGCGGCATTTATGATTGCCGATCTGCAGAACTGGTTTGTGACCGAATACGGCGATGTCGAGGGTTGCATCGATTGCAATAGCATTATTGCGGGTGATCCATTTAATAAATTCCATGTTTGCCCACCCCTTATCGCAGCCACTGCCAGTAAAGCCATTCAGATACTGGAGGAAAATGGCTGGGAGTTTTCGTTTTAGTTATCAGTCAATTCGATATTAACTAAGTCACCTTCGGTATTAAAAATACATATTTTGTTAGTTTGAATCGTTGCAAAAACTGTTTTGGCGGCTAAGCTATTAAGTCGTGGCAGTTCCATTGTGGTCAAAACGGACAGCATGGCGGTCTCTGGGGCAGTAGCGGAAATTGGCTGGAGCTTGACATGGCAACCGAAACGTTCGGGACAAATATCAGTAATTTTGCATTCGAAGCTTAAGGTTTTTGGTGTCTCGGTAGATTTGTTTGAAGAAATGCCGATGCTGTCATAGCGAAAGCCCATCACGATAGCTTCCGAATCTTTCTGGAGCTGCCTAGCGTATGGGATAACTAGCGGTCGAGGGCTCAATCCTGTCATTATCTCGGCGTAGCCGCTCAGGGATTTATCCAGACTGAGTCTTCCGGGTATCAGGTTGATATCGCCGATGATTTTAGCGGCTGCAATGTTATTTGGATAGTTGCGCAACTTTTCAACCGGGCCATTCTGGACAATTTTGCCCTTGTCCAGAATGGCGGCCGCGGGGCAAATCCGGTAAACTTCGTTAATGTTGTGGGTGACGTAGATCATATGGCTGTCAGAATCTTTTAAAATTTCGACGAAGCTTTCTTCGACGTTGCGCTTTGTCAATTCGTCCAGAGCGGAAAATGGCTCGTCCAATAATATTATTTTCGGTTTTGCGGCGAGAGCTCTTGCGAGAGCTATCCGCTGCTTTTCGCCTCCGGACAATTCGTGAGGTTTGCGCTTATTATAGCCCTGTAATTTTATTTTTTTCAGCATTAATTCGGTGATTTCCAGCTGTCTTTCCTTTGGCAAGCGGTAAATGGGGAAGCGGATATTGTCTTCGACGGTCATATGGGGGAACAGGGCATGGTGCTGGAACAAAAAGCCGACGCCTCTCGCCTCAGGAGCCAGATCAACACTCGTGGAAGTATCGACCAAGACGTTGCTTTCCAAGCGAACGTAGCCCGATTTGATTCTTGTAAGGCCAGCGACAGACTTCAGCAACATCGATTTTCCACTTCCGGATGGCCCTATCAGGCCAAAAGGTTGATTTTTTTTAATCATTAGCTGGGCCAGTAGCTCGAATCCGCCTATTTTTAGATTGACATCTATTTCAAGCATTGATGCTCTCTTTCTGTGCAAAACGGTAGTTGCTTCGGTTGTTAACATATTTAATCGCTACAAGGGAAGTAGCGGAAATCAATAGAATAATTCCCGTATAGCACAGCGCTGCATCGGTATTTCCCCCTTCGTTAGAAAAATAAACTGCCATCGGCAGGGTCTGGGTGCGGCCGGGAATATTGCCGGCAATCATTAATGTGGCGCCAAATTCACCCAGTGCCCGAGCAAAGCTAAGAATAGTCCCGGCTAAAATACCTGGTGCTGCCAAGGGAAATATGATTTTCTGAAAAATGCGCAACCGCCCGGCTCCCAATGTTCTGGCAGAAGCAATCAGTTCAGGATCAACTTGCTCAAAAGCCGAACGGGCTGTTTGGTACATAATCGGGAGAGATACGATGCTCGCTGCGATAACAGCCCCTTGCCAGGAAAAAACCAACACGACCCCGATTTGATCAAGAAAAGCGCCCAAGGGGCTTTGGATTCCAAGCCCCAGCAACAGAACTAGTCCGATTACCGTTGGAGGCAATACCAAGGGGATCATTAGCAAGCTGTCCAGCAACTCCATAACGAGATTTTTTTTACCCTTGGTAGCATAGCCGAGGGAGACTCCGCATAGGAAGGTCAGGCAAGTTGCCATGATCGATATTTTTAGCGAAACATAAGCCGGAGAAAAATCAAAATATTCGATCATCAGTAGGTTAAAAACCCAAATTTTTTAAATATTTTTTTACTGGAGTCGTTGTGCAGATAGCGCAGAAAGTCTTCTGCCGCTTTTCGCTCTGTGCCGCGAGTCAGAAGTGCGGCAGGATAAACTATCTTCGCATGGCTGGCGGTTGGCACGTAGAAAGCTATTCCGACTTTTTTAGAAATGAAAGCGTCTGTTTGGTAAACAAACCCGCAGTCGACATTACCACTCTCGACAAAGTTTAAAACCTGACGTACATCTTTGGCATAAACGGCTTTTTTTGTGACGGTTTTGTCTGCTTTATAATATTTGGCAGCTTCCATGGCATATCTCCCCGCAGGGACAGATTGAGGCTCGCCCAGAGCTATTTTTTTAATTTTGTCGCTTGACAAATCCTTGAGGCTGGCGATTTTGAGGTTGATGTTTCGATATTTCATGTCTTTGGGAACTATTACAACAAGGCGGTTCTGCAATAGATTTATCCTCGAGGTGGCGATGACCATCTTGGCCTTTTCTACAGTAGCCATGTCCACCGGCGAAGCACTTAAAAAGAGATCGGCGCGTCCACCATTGACGATTTGTTTCGCCAACGCGCCTGACGATCCGTAGTTAGGGATAATATCGACATCGGGATTGGCAGCCTCGTACTGCTTGATGATCTCATTCAGCGCATCGGTCGTGCTAGCTGCTGCGGAGACCAATATGGGTGTTTTCTCTGAGCTGCCTGCAGCAACAGCCGGTTGTAGGAAAAATGTCACTGTGGCGATAATCGTCAATGCGGAAATTAGAATTTTTCTCATTTTATTTATTTTACGCATTTTAAATAGCTCCTTTTTTTAGTATGATGTTAGCATTAAGAATAACTTAACTCAAATAGATTATATTAAAATGATATAAACTCAATATTGATTATATCAATAGTGCTACAAAAGGGCATAACGATTAATCATCTTTTTTACTTTTGCGGGGATTTAAATACCAATCCATAAAGAGTCGTTATGTAATTCCTAAATGATTGACAAGAGAGGGGATGAAGATTATTTCAAGCGAAGAAAAATATTTAACTCCAGAGGAATT
>CAZWXO010000022.1:0-240 GCA_964637885.1 uncultured bacterium | reverse complement strand
AAAGGGGGGAGCTGCCTTTTTTCCGCATGGGGCGCAAGCTTTTATTGCCTGCCTCCCAACTTGACCGCATCATGGAAGAGGGACTAAAAACCAGGCAACCCAAAAACCTTGGCAATGATGGAGGAAACATCAATGAATTTGAAGCACGTAGTACGTCAATTAAGGCTGATCCAGCTTCACCTGCAATAATTTGCGGCCAGGATCCCCTGCTGGATTTAATTGTGCACGAGCTGCGTAATC
>CAZWXO010000021.1:14964-24607 GCA_964637885.1 uncultured bacterium | reverse complement strand
TTGCATTTGCTATGCAACTTGTTTTGGCGGATTCAGTCCGACAATTTTACGAGTTTCGTCATTTTCACCCCTCTTGGCTAATCTTAAAGAGAGAGATGTTTTTGCCGCCGGCGTAGGAATAGTGGCAGCTGGCCGCGGTGGCGGTGATCAGCGCAATGCCGATATTATCAGCGGGAGCACTGTCCTGCAAGGGGTTAAAGGGGGGTCCCTGACTCGTAAGAACAAATTCCAGCTGATGGCTTTTTTCGGAGAAGGTGAGGGTCAAGGTGATTGCGGAATAATCTTGCTGGAGCAAGAGGATTTCCTCGGCGAGGCGAATGACGTTCTGCGTTGCTTTTTTACTGAGGTCGTGTTTGACACAAAAGCTTTCAAGGGCGGCGTTCAGGGCATAAAGATCGTAGGCGGGGCCGGATATTTGATACTGAAAGCTGCGAATTCGGTTGATAAAAATCCGGGTCTTTTCTTTTTGGGGATTGTCGAAAATCTGCTCGGGAGTGCCATCCTCGTAGATGATCCCTTCGTCCATGTAGAAAACGCGGCTGGAGATATTGCGGGCAAACTCCATCTCGTGAGTGACAATCAGCATCGTCATCCCGGCTTTGGCCAGACGACGGATGACGGCAAGGACTTCGCTGACCATCGTCGGGTCAAGCGCCGAGGTCGGCTCGTCAAAAAGAATGACCTCCGGCTCCATCGCAAGGCAGCGGGCAATAGCGACGCGTTGTTTTTGCCCGCCGGATAGCTCATCCGGGTAATTGTCCGCTTTTTCCCCAAGTCCGACCAGATGCAAAAGTTCATTGGCCTTGACCGTGGCCGCGGCTTTGCTGTGGCCAAGCAGCTTGGTGGGGCCGAGGGTCAGATTTTCGAGGACGGTCAAGTGGGCATAAAGATTAAAGGCCTGGAAGACCATCCCCATTTTCTGTCGGAGCTTGGCGACGCTTGTACCTTTGTCCAGCAGATTGACCCCGTCAATAAAAATTTTCCCGCCGGAAGGCTGCTCCAGCAGATTCAAGCAGCGCAGAAAGGTGCTCTTCCCCGTCCCGGAAGGGCCGATGATTGTGATAATCTCTCCCTTTTGAATATCGGTAGTGATGTCCCGCAGCACGACGGTCTCACCAAAGTTTTTCGATAGCTTTTCAGTCTTGATCATCCCTGCGCCCTCCCTGTCTGACCTTTTCTCTTAGGGTCGGTCTTGATTTCAAGATAATCGAGGGCCGCAGTCAAGAGCCATGCCAGCAGAAAATATAGCACGGCAACCATCAGCAAAGGGAAAAAGGCGTCAAAGGTCCGACTGCGGATGATGTCGCCGGCCTTGGTCAGATCCTGTACGGCGATATAACCGACGACCGAGGTCATTTTGACCAAGGAGATAAATTCCCCTTTGTAGACGGGTAAAACATGCCGGATCGCTTGGGGCATGATGATGTAGGCGAAGGTTTGCACCGGAGAAAAGCCTCCAGCGATGCCGGCCTCGCGCTGTCCCTTGTCGATGCTGGCGATAGACGAACGAAACATTTCCGAGACGTAGGCGGCGAAGTTCATTCCAAAGGCGAGGACAGCAGCGACAAGCGGGTCGATATTGACCGAGGCAAAGACGACGTAAAAGACCAGCATCAGAAGCACCAAGACCGGGATACCCCGTAAAATCGCAATATAAATTCGGGCAAAGCGCTCAAGTAGACGATTTTTGCCCATCCGCATGTAGCAGATCAAGGCCCCTAATAAGGTGCCGAGCACAACGGAGAATAGCGAAATCAGCGCTGTGGTCTTGAGGCCGTCGACGATGAGCAAATAGCGCTTTTCCGCAATAATGTTGCTGTAGAAGCTCTGGGACAAGCGAGTCAAAAAGCCGGCTTTCTCTTCCGCCTCGCTGCTGGCTGAATTGCCATCGCCGGCCACGATATTCGTCTTGAGAGCAAAGATACTGGCGCCTAATTCATAATACGGCTCGGAAAAATCGATCTGTTTTTGCCGCTCTTCGGTGAACATCAAGGTGCTCGCCACCATGTCGATTTTGTTCGTCGCCACGGCTGCAATCAGACTGCCAAAATCCATGTCTACCAGCCGCATTTCTTTGCCCAGGGAAGCGGCGAAGCGCTCGGCAAGCTCGATGTCAAAGCCAACAATTTTGTTGTCCTGGACAATGGCAAAGGGCATCCCCTTGTCGCTGACGGTCCCGACGACGAGGATGCCATTGTTCTTGGGGTTTTCAATGAAGGGGGTAGTGGAATTCCCCTCGATGATCCAGCGCTGGACGATGTCATCGAAGACACCGCTTGCTTTGATTTCGAGCATAAAAGTGTTGTATTTTTGCCGCAGCTCGTCGTTATTCTGATTAAAACCCATCCCGATGGGGACGCGGAAGAGATTTTCCTCGACGTAGCCGAGGTCATTATTTTGCCGCATGATTTCCAGAAGGATCTCGTGGGTATAAAAGGCCGCATCGACTTTGCCGGATTTGACCGCCAGTATCAGATCAGAGGGGGTTTTGTACTGCATCAGCACCGCCTCGGGGTAGTTCTGTGCCACATAGGTGTCGTGAACTGATCCAAGAAGCACACCAATCTTGCGACCCTTGATGTCCTCGATTCCCGCTAGGTACGGGGTGCCGGCGACAGCCACCTGTCCCCCACCCCACGCCGTAATTATTAACAGCAGGACCACTCGGTAAAAAAACTTAGCTGCTCTCGTCCGCATCCAATTCCCCCTCGATAATTTTGCGACTGAGACCTGGCCAAGCCTGATTGAGCTAGGTCTCGTCTTGGTTGCTAATCCAGTATAAGGCGTCGGCCAGCAGTGGGTACGTGCCACGGGTGTAGCTGCGAAAGGCCGGATCAAAGCCGATCAGGACCACTTTTTGCCCGGCTGAAGCACCGTAGAGCAAGACGGGCTGGCCAGCAGCCTTTTCCGGCTCGAGCCAAAAGCCCCCCGCGTAGAAATCACCTCGGGCAAAGCTGGCTCCGACCTTGACGTCTGCGCCAACCCGCTCAAACCAGACAGGCCCCATTACGTAAATTTCTTGGTTGCGACTGCCGGAGCGGGCAAGCGAATCACCGGGGGCAAGTTCGATTTGGCAGAACCCATTTTCCGTCGCCTGGTCGAATTTATCCAGATTGGTCATCCAGGCCCCCTCGGCTCCACTGGTGAAAGCATAGCTGACGTCCAGGCGTCCCACCGCTTCGTTGAGCTTGGCGCCGGCATAGCCAAATCCGATAAAGTTGTGCCCGGCTTCGGCAAAGGCAATCACCTGGTCTCGGCCCCGCTGATTGAGGGCAAAATTCATCCCATAACCGACGCCGTTGAAATCGGCGAACTGGTCTGTCCAAATCCCTGTTTCGGTTCCACCAAAAACAAGGCTTTCAAAACCTTCCCGGGCTAAATCGAGGCCGCGGTTCAGGTACAGGTAATCGACAAAATGCACATCAAAGCCCATTTCGGACAAAGCCTGAAATGGACCATAGGAGTCTGCCACAACCGCCACTTTGCCAAGACGCAGCTGTTGTTGCGGCGGGCGGTGGCGCGGCGGAGCGGTGCTGACATTGATGCCAAGGCCCTGTGCCAAGGGTAGCAGCGCCGCCTGGAGGCCACTCTGCGCTGCAGGAATGATAAAATCACCAGAGGGGGCGCGCCCAATCTTAAAGCCTTGCCGCAGCAACGAGTTGGCTGCGGCAAAGGCTTGAATGTTTTCGGCCCGAAAGATAAAGTCGCCCGTGCCTTCAGTATAGAAAAAGCCGGCGGGAATTGCAACCTTGTCCGCCGGACGGACGGCGACGCCGACCTCAGCCTGGAGCGGATAGACATCAAAGCCGCACATGATCGGAAAAGAGTACGAGGAAAGATCGTACATCGATTTCTGCGACCGGCTCAGGTCTTCCCCCCGCCACAGCATTGTATTAGCGAGGCCACGGAGTCCCTGTCGCATCGAAATAAGATAGCTACCGGCCGGGAAAAGCCTCGTCCCGTCGCAATAGTCCGCAAGGGTGAGGTCGACAGCGATGCCATTCTCGATTAAGTGATTGACCATCCGTCGCGCCTCGGCGGGATTGCGCTGCAAATCATCCCACAGCGGCACCAGATAGGCTACGGGAAAAACTGGGCTGGCCGAGGCTATGCCGGCGATGCCGCGGCGAAAAATCTCCAGCTGGTTTAAGAGCATTTCGCGGCAATTAGCGGCCACATATTTAAGCGCTCCGAAGCTGGCTAGCATGGCGGTAAAAATTCCTTCCTGATCAGGAAACTTGACCTCGACAGTGTGCCCGAGCGCTCCGAGATACATGAAATATTGCGGGGTAAAAACGGGGCCGTAGTCGTCCCATCCCTCGCTGAGCTTGACGGCAGGGATGTCGACGGGGAGGCCGAGCTGGCCGGTTATTTCCGCCGCCATCGCCTGGGCTGAAGCGATAATCCGGTCTCCTAATAAATCGTACTCATAATTTGGATTATGCGGCTTGGTACAGGCGTCGATGGAAACATTGTACTCGGAAAAAAAGCCGTGCAAATCGACGACGGAGACGGGAAACCACTCCTGCGCCACATGACGGACGACGGCCCTGGTCTCGGGCCGGCTCTGGGTCAGGAAGTCACGGTTGAGGTCGCCACCGCTGTTTCCCCCGAGCCCCTGGGCCCGCCCATCGGGGTTGGCGCAAATGTTAATCAGGATAATCAGATGCTCAAAAATTTGGGCGATCTCGGGGTCGTCAGGAGTGTCTAAGAGGCGGTCAATTAAAAGCAAGGCTCCGTCCGTCCCGGTGATTTCGTTGCCGTGCAGGCTGCAATTGATAAAAACGGGGGCCTTCGCCATCTGCCCCTGGCGGATGCTTGCCATCGCCTGCTCCGGGTACCGGGCAACGTCCCTGCGAAAACGGCGCCAATCTTCGATGTCGGCCAGCGTCTGCGAGCTGCCGAGGGTCACCAGGTAGAGATCCCGACCCCCGTCGCTCTGCCCGATGACATCGAGGCGCATCCGCCCTGCGCTTTTATCCTGCAACCCCTGCAAGACTCCGAACAGCTCGGAATACAAAACAAAATTGCGAAACAACGGGTATTCGTTTTTCCAGTGACGGTGATAGTCACCGTGGACATCAGCCCAATCCATCTTCATCGCTTTTCCTCTATCTTTCCCGATTTCTTCGCAATTCCCGGCTAGCAGCATCGATAATCCGGTCAAACTCTTTTTCGATGGCGACGTCCAGCGACGACGAGGGTTGCTCGGCCAAAAGCTTGGCGACCCGCGCTCCGGCCGTGGTAACGCTGTCTTGGCCACCACCCTCTAGCCAACCTGTATAGCCGCGGATATTGCCGATGTATGCCGGCCGCATCCACTGTTCGGGACTGCGGAGATGGCGGATGGTACTTTCCTGGGTCAGAAAATTGGCGTCATTTTCAACGACATCTTTGATCCCCTGCAGACCATAATCCTCATCGTCGTCCTGCAAGGTGCCAAAGAGCTGAAAGACCATCGAAAACATCTCATCGTCCATTACCAATTGTTCGTAGGAGACACTGGCTCCGTCGTTGACGGCCCCCGCTCCCGAGAGCCAGTCGCTGCCGATGTAGGCGGGTAGCATCGTATTGATTGCTTTTTCCCAGCCGGCCTGGGCATCCGCCAGATTAGAGCCACTGTCGGCTCCGTAAACATTAGACTCCATCGAGTAATAGTCGGCCAGCTGAACAGCGCAGGCCCCTAAGACGGCAGTCTCCGGCAATCCGCCCAGGGTGCCGCCAAACCGCAGGTCCCCGCGGCTAAGCCGGGCGCCATAGCTGACGGGTAGATCGTGATCGATCAGGCGAAACAAGACGAGCGCCGCCAGCATCTCGCTATTCTGCTGGGTCAACGCCCCCAATAGAGAAAAAGGTGCCGTCATTCCGGTAATCGGGCACGGGATAATCCCAATCGGAACTCCCTGCTTGGCTGCCCAAATGGCCGCCTCGGTGTCTTTTTCCGGCATCGTCAGAGGGCTAAGAGGCGAAAAACCCAAATCGTACATGGGGTTTTGGCGCAGGTTCTTAGCGCTGCCGGCCAGTAGTAAAAACATTTCATGAATATAGCGCGCTTCCGTCAGATTGCTGACGCCGGGACCGCAAATCGGCTTGGTTGTGTGCTTGATAGCCTCTTTGACGGCGTAGAAGAGAGATACTTCCTGGGGAACATCCTGAGGATAGACCATTGGCACGACAGCATCAATGCTGTCCAAGGCGTCGAGGAGACGAGTAAAGTCGGCGGCGTCCCGCAGGGTCGCCTCACGGTGCTTGCCCCCGTGTGCCATTTCACTGACGGTCGCTACGGTGCCACAGTTGTGGACGAGGCTGCGGTCGGGCCGGACCCTGACTGTCTGCCCGGTGCGGGAATGCAGCAGCAAAGGACGTCCCGACAAGCTCGTAACCTTGTCTATCAAGCTGACGGGGAAATAGACACGCCCGTCCGCCACAGTGCAGCCGGATCCGGTCAGGATGTCGACGGCTTCTTTGGCATCGATCTTGACCCCGATCTCCCCTAGAATTCGGACACTGGTCTGGTGTATGTTAGTAATCTGCTCTGCACTAAGTATCCTAAGCTGACGCATCTTTTTTCCCATCGCTGATTCCTCCAAATTCTTATTTGCGTTGAAAGTGATAGTCCCGCTCGAGGCGAGCGCCGGGCGAGAGACAATAGCCCGCCCCATTGTCGTCATCGACAATTTTTTCCCAGCCTTCTTTCTCGAGCACAATGCGGAAACGGCGCCAACTCGGCACCGGGCAGGCATACCCGCCCCCGGCATCGATCTGGGCCGTGGCCATGGTAACGGAATCGTCTCCCATGTCCTCGCAGGTAACAGCGGGATAGGGTGGCCGGCCACCGCCAAAACAGACCTTGCCCCGCACCAGCGCCGCTTCCGTTAACAGCAGATTAAGCCAAAGCGGCGCATCCGCTTCCCCAAGATGAACGGCTTCTTCCCGCAGGATAAATTGCCGGTTTTGATCCCTGGCGACGCAGTAGCACAGATAATCCCCGGGGGGTAACTCGGTGGCAAAGGTGCCGTCTTTTTGACTGAGCAATTCGGTGACAAAGCCTTCCCGCAAAGGATAGCCGTTTGGGTCCTGAACCCCGCGCCAGATGCGGATGGTGGCTCCCCCGACGGGCTGTAAAGATCTGTCCTCGGCAACGCGGCCCTTTAGGGCAACGAGCTTCGAGAGCGGTAGCTGCACAACCGTTGGCGCCATAAAATCGATCTCGGCTGTAGTGGAGGCCAAGAGTTGCAGTCTTTGCGGCAGTTCCTTGGCTGCCAAATGCCCCTCGACCCTTAGCAGCGTCGCGCTGGCAGCGCAGTCAAGGCAAAAGGGAATGTCTTGCTGCGCGATTGCCTGCGCCACTTCCTGCTTGTCGGGGTGGCAGGCTGTCAGGAGAAAACCGCTGTTCCCGGCTGTTGCCGGACCAGTAACACAGCCCCGCACCTGACGCATGGGTTGCAGGGACAGAGTAAATTCCATTTCCTCTGCCTTGATACGGTTCATTGACCCCTCATCAAAGACAAGGACAGGGACTAAAAAGCGGGCATAGGCTATCCCGCGACAATTTTCCAGGGCAAAGGGATAGCCGGCGGAAAAATCCAGCTGTAGCGATGGCATCATCAGAAACGGCATCTGGTAGCGCTGAAATGCCTCTGTCTCCTGAAGAGACTGCGCCAAAGGCTGCTGTTCCCCCTGTAGCCCCTCTTTGCAGCCCGTCGCGCTGTCAAGGCGCAGACGGTCCGGCGCAAACCCTGCCGGCAGTGGGCATTTGACATAGGCGAAGGATGACATTACCCCCAGTGCGGCCGTTTCTTGCTCACCGAGATAGATATTGAAGAAATCTCCCCAGACGACCATGTCCGCAATCAGCGGCGTGACGACCTCCAGCCGGCTGCTGCGGTAGTAGGCCTTGGATTGCGGAGCGACCTGTGTCACCTCCCGGCGCCAGCTGGTAGCAGGGATCGATAGCTTAATCCGGATGGCATCCTCCGCCTGATTCAACCGGCATTGATAAAACGGCGCCTTGGCCTTACCGGCGTAGGGGCGATGGGCGGGATCACCGAATAAGATCTGCTGATGGATCATCGCCGCGGCGCTCTCCTTGGCGATGGCATAGCTGTCCGGGGCGCCTTGCCGGATGAGAGTCAGGTAATCGATGACAAAATTACGGGTCGCATTCAGGGCCTCGCCAACGCTGTCCCCGTGAATTAGCAAAGACTCCATGAAGATTCCATAAGTTGATTCAGTAAATTGAAAATCGGCGCAGGTCGCTGACCCGACGAAGGCCACTGCCCCGCTTGCCAACATCGCCAGGCCGATCTGCTCACTAGCCGGTAATTCATCCCGGTGATAGTCGAGGCCGCCGGAGGAGGAAAGCCAGTATGGCCGCAGCCCGGTTGTCGAGCACGCCGAAGCAAAGATTGTCATCGGGGGTAACCCGGGCAGATCGGCTGCCTGCAGATATTCGGCGCAAGTGTTGATTGACTCGCCGCTGCCGTGGCCAGTGTAAAGAAATAGGCCAGCTTGAGGTAGTTGCTGAATCAAATTATCCCGGGAAGCTCGTCTTCCGGCCAGTAAATGGACATCGTACCCGGCTTCCTCCAGCAAGGGGCGCAGCTTGGCCTCGATTAAAGGCAGATCCGAGTCAAAAATAATCCCTTTTTCAATTGCCGGAGTCGTGGCAATCAGCACCGCATCTTTTAAAGGCCCGATACTCTGCGCATAATATTTCGTGTTCAAAATCTGCCGCGACAATCCTCCGGTGGTGGGCTGAAAGAGCCGCCCCCCTGCCACTGCGTAGTGCAATGCGTTGCCGTTGCGGATATACAAATCGCGCACTGCTTCTTCGGCGCAATAGTCTAGCTCAAGACAGGGTCCGTAGATTAGCGGCACCGCCCCGGGTGAGGCGAGAATGCCGTGATAGTGCGGGTCGACGGACAGCTCCGCGACAAGCTGGTTAATACTTGTTTCGATGAGCATCGGGGCCGGATTTGCCTGCCGCACATCGACCAAAAAAACCTGGCGATAGGACGCCATAACAGGCGCTAGCAGGCTTAGTCCCCGCACCCATCCCTCACTTAGGCTGGCTCCGGCGGATTGTGGAGGATCGATGTCATAGGAATTGACGGTCAGGAGATAATCGACGGTCTTGCCGGCGTTCTTTAAGTAGGTATAAATTTCCGCATCGGTTTGCAACCAAATCGTGTCCAGCCCCATATCCGGCAGTGCCCGCAGCGAACCCGAGTCACTGTCCACGACCACACAGGGCTGCGCAAGGCTCAAGGCCCGGATTGCTTCTATGGCGGGGTCCTCCGCCATCCAGGGTAGCATAACCCACCCCATCCGCACCGCTAGGACGGCGGCCTTGAGACAGGCGGGATAATCGTCCGGCGGAGCGATGACCAGGCCCTGAGGCGCACCAAAGCGGGCGCTAAGGCCAGCGCTGTCCAGGTAGTCAACGACAACGTCGGTGATTGCCAGATCTAGAGCAGAGCAGCTTAACCAGCCGGCTGCTGTGTCACTTCCCAAACTAAAAAGGCGCAAATCAAGGCCCTCGGCCAGGCGGCGCAGCTGGGTCAAATCCTCGTCAAGGCTAGTCGGCTCGGTGACAAAAATTTCCCGGCCTCGGCTTTGATAAACCCAGGAAGCCAGTACC
>CAZWXO010000021.1:4129-14954 GCA_964637885.1 uncultured bacterium | reverse complement strand
ATGTGGTGGTGGACAACAGATAGATTTCCAGTTGTTTCATTCAACGACTCCTCCCTCAGCGTCATCCATTCTGCCAGAGAGCGTCAAGCTCGATGACAGGCGACCCAGTGCCCGGCGCCGGCTTCGACTAGCTCCGGCTCGCTGTCGCGACAGGATGGCTGGGCGACGGGGCACCGCGGATGGAAACGACATCCCGGTGGGATATTGAAGGGGTCCGGCGTCTCCCCCTGGAGAATTTTTTCGCTTTGAATGACCTTGCGGCGAGGTATCGGAATCACCGAAGCCAGGGCCTTGGTATAGGGATGGAGCGGAGCCTTAATAATTTCGTCGGGTGAGCCCAGCTCGACAATTTTCCCTAGATACATCACGGCGATCCGGTCGGCCACCAGCCATGCCAGCGAGAGCTCGTGGGTGATGAAGAGATAGCTAAGCCCCTTGGTATCCCTAAGGTGCAGCATCAGTTTAACGACGCCGGCGCTGATCGACAGGTCCAGCATTGAAACTGGCTCGTCGGCGACGACCAGCTTGGGATTAAGGACCAATGAGCTGGCAATGGCGACGCGTTGCCGCTGGCCACCGCTGAGTTCGTGGGGATAGCGGCAAAAAAACCTTCGTCCAGGGCCCGAGCCGCGACTGCTTCCTGCTGTGCCATCGTGCCGGCTAAACCGTTGACGCGCAAAGGTTCGATAACAATATTAAAAATTGTCTGGCGCGGATTAAGAGATTCGAAGGGATCTTGCAAAATAATCTGGGCATCCTGACGGAACTTCTTCAAACGACTGCGGCTAAACCCCCGCACGTCCTCTCCCTGAAAAATGATATTGCCGTCAGTGGGCTCGACGAGGCGCAGGATTGACTTGCCCGTCGTTGTCTTACCACACCCGGATTCACCGGCTAGGCAGAGTATTTCGCCTTGCTTGATAGAAAAACTGACTCCGTCAACAGCTCGCGAAACAGAGTTGTTTTTAGAAAAAAGTGCTTTGACGAGGCCCGCCCGTCCGGCAAAGTGCACCTTGAGGTTGCTGACGTTTAATAGCTCGTGCATCGTATACTCACCAACTTTATCAAATTAATCACCGATTCAGCACCGGGCAGGCACAGTAGTGATCTGCTTCGATTTCGACTAGATCAGGCCGCTCTTCCTGACAGGATGGTCGGGCAAAGGAGCAACGCGGATGAAAGCGGCAACCAGAGGGAGGATCCAGCAGATTCGGAGGGCTGCCGGTAATCGCTTCCTTGATGACGCGCTCGCCCTCGATATCGGGAAAAGAGCCCAATAAGGCAATCGTGTACGGATGAGCGGGTCGGTTGAAAATTATCTCAGTATTGCCGTGCTCGACAATGCGGCCGGCGTACATTACCGCCACCCGCTCGCAGATCTCGACGACGCAGGACAAGTCGTGGGTAATCATTATCATCCCCATGCCCGTTTCTCCGCGTAGGCGCTCCAGGAGCTTGAGAATCTGCGACTTAACCATCACATCCAGCCCGGTGGTTGGTTCATCTCCGATGACAAAACCCGGCCGACAGGCGATCCCCATAGCGATCATCACCCGTTGCCGCATCCCGCCACTGAATTCGTGGGGATATTGCTTCATGCGCTTGGGGTCGATCTCGACCTGGGCAAACAATTCCTCGGTCCGTTGCCAGGCGCCCCGGACGGAGATGTTCTCGTGGATCCGAATCGCCTCGCTGACCTGGTCGCCGACGGTATGGACCGGATTCAAGGCATTCATCGCTCCCTGGAAAATCAAGGAGATTTCCTTCCAGCGGACTTTTTTCAGTTCTTCCTCGGAGATCCGGAGAATATCCCGCCCATCCAGAAGAACACTGCCTTTGGATACCCGGCCGTTTTTCGGCAACAGCTTGACGAGGGACGCCGCCAGACTACTTTTGCCGCAGGCAGACTCGCCCACTAGCCCCAGTGCTTCGCCTTGGGCAACTTTTAGCGAGACCCCGTCGCAGGCCGTCAAGATACCGGCTTTGAGTTTATAACGTGTGACGATGTCCTTTGCTTCCAGCACAGCCATCGCTATCTCCTCCTCAGCTTGGGATTGAGCACTTCGTCAAGGGCGTGGCCGACCAGGGTAAAACTGAGGACGACAAAGACAACGCACAGGCCCGGTGGAAGAATCCACCACCAGGCGCCTTGGGTAGTTGCCCCGTTTTCAAAGGCGTAGTGGAGCATCATCCCCCAGCTGGTCCGGGTCGGATCACCCATCCCCAGGAAACTGAGGGTCGTCTCGGATAAAATCGCGACGGCGGCGACGATGACAGTGTTGGCGAAAATCAGTGGAAAGACATTGGGAAGGATATGGGTGAACATGATATGAAAATCGCCTGAGCCAATCGCCCGGGCCCGCTCGACAAAGGGCCGCTCCTTGCAGCTTAGGGTCTGTGCCCTGATAATCCGCGCCGTGCCGGCCCATCCGGTGATGCCAATCACAAAAATAATTGTCCCGAGACTTGGCCCGAGCAGGGCCGCTAGGACTAGCATCAAGGGCAACCAGGGAATGACAAGAAAAATGTCAGTTAGGCGCATCAGGGACGTATCTAAAATGCCACCATAAAAACCCGCTGCGATCCCGATCATCGCTCCGATCAGCATCGAAATCAGAGTCGCCGAGACTCCCACCAGCAAAGAAATCCGCGTCCCGATAATAATCTGGGCGAGAACATCTTTGCCCATGTCATCGGTCCCCAACCAATGTTGGCCACTCGGGGGTAACAGCAACTTTTCCAAGGTTTCGACACTGCTATCCGACGGCAGGAGCATCGGGCCGGCGATTGCCATCAGGAAAAATATCGACAAGACGATCATTCCGAACATCCCCATCTTGTTTTCCCGATATATTTCCCAAACGTCTTGGGCATTTTTCTTGTATTGACACCAGACATCCATGGATTTGGTAGCATCAGTCATCTTTTTTCCTCCATCGCAGTCTTAGTTCTTGACGCGGGGATCAAGGTAGCTGTACAAGATATCCGTCACATAGTTCGCCAGAATGACACAGATTGTTACGAATAAAAACAGGCCCTGCAAGAGAGGGTAATCTCGGGCCATCAAGGCTGTGTACATCAAACGGCCTAGTCCCGGCCAGGAGAAGACTGTTTCCACTTGAATTTCTCCGGCGATAACAAAGCCGAGGTTGATCGCAATCAGCGTAATCATCGGTAGCATTGCATTGGGCAGAGCATGCATCGTCAAGAGCCGGCGGTCGCTGACGCCCTTAGCCCTAGCCGTCAGCATGTAGTCTTCGGTAAAGACATCCAGCAATGAGCTCCGCATCAATATCGCGTACTCTCCGGCGAGGCCGATGGCAAAGGTTGTCGCCGGCAAAAACAAGTGGCGCAGCAGATTGCCCCAGTACTCCCAGTTGTTTAGAAAAACCGCTCCCGGCGTCCGCATCCCGCTGGTGGGAAACCAGCCAAGATAGACACAAAAGAACATGACCATGATAATCGAAAACCAGAATGAAGGCATCGAGTACAAAAAAAGTGACATGCTCAGCAAGGACAAATCCGTCTTACTCCCCCGCTTCCAAGCGGCGATGATCCCGATCAGGATGCCAATAAAAACCGACATCACTGTCGAAGCGCCAATCAGCAAGAGGGTCGCCGGTAGCCGCTCCATAATGATCTCCAGCACTGGCTGACGGTAATTAAAAGACGAACCCAGATCAAAATGCATCAGGTCGCGGAGATAGACAAAGAACTGAACGTACAAAGGCTGGTCAAGGCCAAATTGCTGCCGGATCACATCCAAGGCTTCAGGCGTCATCTTTGGATTACGGACAAGGATACTGACCGGATCACCGGGCATGACCCGGAAAAGAAAAAAGTTGAGTATCACGACGACGATAATTGTTGCCAAGGCTTGGAGAAGCTTGCGCAACAGATAGATGCCTTTCCTCAAACCAAACGCCCCTTTTGTCTTTGCGGAGGGAGCTAGCTCCCCCCGCAAAACATCAAATTCGATTATGCTTTAAAAGTCTTCTTCCTCGACTACTTTTTTCTTGCGTTTTTTAAGTACGACAAAGGCACCGCCTGCCACGACAATGATTCCAACAATCCACCAGATGATGCTGCCGCCGCCCTTGGAACCAGTGCCCTGGGGCGCCATATCCGCCGGTTGCATATTCTCGTAGGTCAGGATATTGTGAGTCATAATCGTGACGCTGTCATCAGGCGTAGCAGTCCAGCCGGCAAATTTATCTGTTCGATACGCCTCCAGCTCCGGACCGTAGAAGAGAACGATGTACGGGCAGTCTTCGTAGACCATCTTTTGCATCTCATCGATAGTCTGTTTGCGCTGGTCGCGGTCGATCTGTTGCTCCTGCTCTAAAAACAAAGCGTCGAATTCCGCATTGGAATAGAAGGAGTCGTTCCAGGATAGAATCTGTCCACTGGTCATGACCCGCAGGATCGAAGAGGGGTCGGGGTCCATATAGTAGGTCCAAATAAACATGTCGTAGTCGCCATTGTCGTAGATGCGATCGGTCAATGTCCCCGAATCCACAACATCAATCGTCGTCCCGATGCCGATTTCCTTAAACCATTCGGCAATCAAGCGGCCGCACTTAATCTGGGAGGGATCTTCGCTACGCAGGGTCAGCCGAAAATCCAGTTTTTCACCGGCGGCCGACTCCCTAATCCCGTCGCCGTTGCTATCGACGTAACCGGCATCGTCAAGAATCTTGGCGGCCCGCTCCAAATCGAAATTAAATACCTCGCTGCCGGTGGGCTCGTAGTGCCAAAACTTGTAGGTCGGGGGCACAATTGTCGAGCCAAGCTCCCCGTAGCCAAGATTGGCAGCGTCGAGTAGGTACTGTTTGTCGACAGCACAGGCCATGGCCTGACGGATGTTTTTATCCTTGAGTAGCGGATTTCCTTTGGAAGCCGGATCGCTCCAGGAATTGATCGCCATTTCCGTAAAGCCTGGGGAGGAGCCGTCGATCGTGACGATTCCTTCCTGATCCTGCAGGGCCTTGAACTGCGCCGCCGGCATCTTGGTAACGATGTCGACTTCGCCGAGCTTCAGGGCTTCGGCAGCAGTACTGGCGTTGGCGAAAATGATAAAGATAACCCCGTCAATGGCCGGAGCACCTTTGAAATAGTCTTTGTTGACTTCCATACGGGTGAACTCGCCTTTTTTAAACTCGACAACTTTGAAGGGACCGGTGCCGATCGGATTGTCGTTGGCAAAGGTGGAATTGGCTTCGTTGGGGTCGATGTCCTGCCAAATATGCTTGGGGACAATGGGAACGACAAATTGCGGCATATACGCTGCCGGAGCGCTAAAGGTGATGACGACAGTGTGCTCGTCGGGGGTGCTGATGTCTTCCATATTGACGACCGAGTCATAAAAATAACCCAGTTCGTTGTCGCGAATGTATTCGAAGGTGAATTTGACATCTGCGGCAGTGAAGGCTTCGCCATCTTGCCACTTGACATCCTGGCGGAGGTTGAAGGTCCAGACGGTGCCTTCCGGGTTGCTCGACCAGGACTCAGCTAGGTCCGGGGCCGGTTCGACGCTTTCGTCGACTGTAACCAAGAGGTTGTAATTCAACCGCATTACTTCGTAGGCCGACGAAGAATAAATTGTAAACGGGTTGAGACCTTCGATTTCGTTGAAGACCCCAATTTTCAATATTCCACCGCTACCGGTTTCATCAGCATCCGTTTGTGAAAACGGATAAATAAGGCAAGTTAGCAATGCGCCCAGACAGATAATCACTTTGACTTTCAGCGACCACTTTTTAGCAAGCATTTTTTTCCCTCCTTTTTCATTTAACCCCGTACCTTCGTGTTTGCTCTCGGAAAAGCATCCACCACCTCCATTATCGTCTCCCTGTTTTTTTACCCAAGCGCTGTTCATGTTCGGCGATGATTTCGTCCAGCCGGTCAATCACTCTTTGTTCCAGAGGCTTGACCTTGTGCTGCGCCAAAATTTTCCCCACCTCGGTTTTAATCCGGTCTGCCATCGTTATCCGGTCGTCTTTTTCCCAGCTCTGATAATCCTTTTTGCTCAGGTAACGCGGGAACCAGTTGGTGGTGGAAAAATTCTTGTAGGTGGTCTCGTGCCCGACATAGTTGCCTCCCGGACCGATTTCCTCGATTAGGTCGATATCCCGGGCTAGCGAGTCGGCGCTAAATTCCATTCCGCACATAAAATGCTTGGTGAAGCTGATACATTCGTCGCAATAGACCAACATTTCCAGACTGCCGATCAGTCCAGCCCCTAGATAACCGTTATCGTGAACCATGTTGGTGCCGCTCAGAGCCGCCGACAGGATGGAGAACATCCCTTCGATGGCCGCCTGTTGATCCAGCACCGGCGAGTCCGTACAGCCGGACAGTCCATAGACGGGTAAATTGTAGTAGTGGCCCATTGCCCCGGCGGCCAGGTAGTAAAGCGGCGTCTCTGGTCCGCCGTAGGTGACGATCGTAGTTTTCATGTCGGCGGGAGATGCGACGATCCCGTACATGAATGGGGCGCCGGGATTAACCAGCTGATGCAGGACCAGGCCACTCAGGCACTCGGCATTAGCCAGAGCAATCGTACCCGCCATGGTAATTGGAGCGGTTGTTCCGTTGGAGATTCCCGAGGCGTAAGTCACCGGGATACTGTACTCGCTGGCCAGCATCAGCTTGTCGAGGGCTTCGGCGCTGTGCACCAGAGGTGAAATCGGTTCGGTGTACAGCAGAAAAACAGGCCTGGCCTTGAGCGCCTCATAGCCGCCCGCCACAGCGGCAGCCATCTCGATCAGGCCCTGCAGATTAGGGCCATCCGTTGCCGTCATCAGCAAAGGTTTTTCCGTATGCATCTGCATCGCTTTGAAGTGATACAAGTCCGCCAGCTGCGTCGTCACGTCGTTAGCGATGCCCAGCGAGGCACAAAAATCCATGTTCGGCAAGTAGTCGGTGACGATGGCCGCGTCAATGACATCCTGCAACACCGAACTGCGGTGCTCCCCGGTCTGCCAGTCCTGAAAAAAGGGTAAGTCCGTTCCAAGACCGTAATTCACGACATTCTTTTCGAGGAAGACCCGTTTCCCCCCACGACCGCACAGCACAATCCGCTCCGGGGCCGCCTGAAGAGCTGCCTTGACCATCGCGGCGGGAAGATAGACCATGTCGCCACTGACGCTGGCACCGCCTTTTTCGAATATATCCAAAGCACGCTGATTCTTGATTTGCATTCCTGTCTGACTCAAGATTTCCAGGGATTTAAGATGAATCTCCTGGCACTGGGCCTCGGTCCAGACCCGGACCTCCGGAGCAGCCTGACTTTTGATCGCAACACGCACTGTCTTTCACTCTCCTGCCATCACATTTTATTTGGGGGCCTGGGCCAGCCGCTTTTCCTGCTGCAGAATAATCCGGTCCAGCTCAGCAAGCTGCCGGTCCGCAATACCGCCCGCCCCTTTCTGCTCAAGAAGCTTGAGAACGCCGGCGTTGAGCTTGTCGCCCATGTCGGTGCCGTCCTCGGATTGCCACAATAAAAACCCCTTGCGATTCATGTAGCGCGGGTAGTATGTTTCTGACTTAAAATGCTTCATCGTATGCTCGGCCAAAAGATAATGTCCCCCAGGACCAATCTCGTCGATCAAGGCCAGGGGAACTGTCTCCTCGCTGACTTCGATGCCGCGCATGTATTGCTTGGCCATCGTGATAATTTCGTTATTCATCAGCAGGCTCTCCAGATTCCCGATCATGCCGCTGCCGGTGTAGCCATTGTCGTGAATCAGGCTCATCCCCGACAGGGCCGACATAACGATGGAAAAGGTGTTTTCCATTGCCGCCTGAATATCGTTCAGGCAGGAATCTGTTGTTCCCGAGGTGCCGTAGGTTGGAATCCCGTAGAATCTTCCCATCGCTCCGGTTGCCGCGTTGTACAAGCTGACCAGCGGGTCCGCGTAGACGGCAACCATCGTCTTCATATCGAGAGGTCCGGCTAAACCAGCGAGAATAAAAGGCGCCCCCGGCTTGCGTAGCTGATGCACGACCAACCCCGACAGGGCTTCGGCGAGGCTCAGGGCAAAGCATCCAGAGGGACTGACTGGCGCGGTAGCCCCGGAAAGGGGCGCCGGAGCATAAACGACGGGGACCCCGTGATCGGCGCATAGCTGTAGTTTTTGGAGACCGTCTTCGATGTGGATCAAGGGAGAAATCGGCTCGCAATATACGACGATGTTGGGGTTCATTCGGAATTCTTCGGGGCTTCCAGCGGAGACGATTGCCATTTCGATGAGCGCCTCAAGGCTGCTCCGACTTAGCGCCGAACTGAGAATGGGCTTTGTGGTATGTTGACGCATGGCGCGAAATTGGTATAAGTCCGAGAGCCCGATGGTTACTTCTCCGGCCAGGGATAAGGAGCTGACCAGGTCGATCTGGTCGAGGGTATCAGCTACTTTGGCCGCATCTTCAGCATCAGATAGCCTGGCGCGACGGATTTGCCGCGTCCGTGAGTCGTAAAACCAGACGCAGTCGTTGCACATCGCAAAATTAATTCTTTTATCCTCTAAAACGCACACTCTTTTACCAGCTGCATTAGCTAGCGTGATGCGTCTGGGGGCAGAGGCCAAAGCCCATTGCACCAATGCGCCGGGAATCCTGACCAAGTCATCTTTGATGAGGCAACCTGCTTTTTTCAGCAGTTTTAAGGCTTCTTTGTCCTGCACCTGCACTCCGACACGCTCAAGTATTTCAACGCTGGCCGAGTGCATCATCTGACATTGATCGTCAGACCAAAAAGAAAAATCAAGGGACTTTTGGGCTGCCACTGCCATTCTCAAAAAAACCGCTCCCTTCATTCCTGCGCCAATTCGCTTACTCGCTTTCTCTTATCACTTTAGACTTGTTTTATTATTTTGACAATTATCAAAATATATAATATACAGGCTTATTATTGCGCCTAAGCTTGAATCGATTTGACGAATTGGAACGCTTACTTCGTTTTTATTGAAAATAATTACACAAAATTTTTGGCGAATTAGCTATTAAAGCTATTTAAGCTTGTATTTGACGATATTTAGCTGCGCGAAGTGCCTCTCCCCAACATATACTACCTCACGTTTAACAAAAATAGCTGAACGAGAGAAAAAAATTTTCTAGAGAAGGACTCTTGCTAAATTATGGCGAATATAGGACAAGGGTTTAAATTAAAAGGAGGCATGATATTTATGAGATCCAGGTTTTTCAAACGGTTGTTAGTTTTAGCGGTTGTTTGCTCCCTGACCGTGACAATGCTCTTGTCGGGCTGCGGGGGAGATGCTGCGGCTGACATGGTCTTTACCAATGGCATTGTCTACACTGCTGATGCCGAAGACACCATTGCCGAGGCTTTGGCTGTCAAGGATGGTGTGATTGTCTTTGTCGGAAGTGCTGAGGAAGCTAAGAGCTGGGTAGGCGATAATACTGAAGTCGTCGACCTTGAGGGCAAAATGCTGATGCCTGGCATGATTGACGGTCATATGCATGCCCCTGGCACTGCCCTGACGGAGCTGTACAACATCGACCTCAACGGCGTTCTCCGTGAAACCGAGACTATCGAAATCGTGAAAGCCTTTGTTGAAGAGAACCCGGATATAGAATTTTATTATGGTTCCGGCTTTAGTATCGGTGCATTTAAAGGGGCAGAGGCTTCGATGGGCCCGAAAAAAGAGCGCCTCGATGCGATTAGCGCCGATGTGCCAATCGTTATCGATTCCTACGACGGCCACACTTCATGGCTCAATAGCAAGGCCTTCGAGGTGCTGGGAATCACCAAGGATACCCCGAACCCCCCAGGTGGTGTCATTGAAAAAGACCCCGCCACAGGGGAGCTGTGGGGAACGTTAAGAGAAAGTGCTATGAGCCTTGTTCCCGTCCAGGAATTTACTCCGGAACAAGAGCTCGAGGCCTTGGAGCTCTTTCAAAGCAATCTGCATAGCTGGGGCTACACGGGGCTGATGTCAATTTCCGGTTATTCTCCACCTCCCTTCGCCGCCTATAAGACGTTGCAGGACGCTGGGGAACTCAAGCTACGTGTGACTGCATCCTACACCCTGGATCCGGAAAAGCCTCTGGATGAGCAATTTGCCGAGGTTGATCAGCTAAAGGCTGATTACGACAGCGATCTTGTCAAGCTCTCGACAGTCAAATTTTTTGCAGACGGCGTCATCGAGGGCGTCACTGCTTATCTTCTTGAGCCTTATGAAGCTGCTGCGGAAAAAGGTAGTGACTTCAAAGGTGAGTTTCTCTGGGATATGGAAAAAATGAAAGAAGCTTTTACAACTGCCAATTCGAAAGGCTTGCAAATTCATGTACATTCCATTGGCGATGCCTCCACCCGCAATGTTTTGGATGCGATGGAATATACCGGGCAAAATGTACCTGAAGGCGATTACCGCAACGTCATCACCCACTTACAGCTGGTGGATGAAGCCGATATCCCGCGCTTTGCCGAGCTAAAAGTCATCGCCTCGACGCAACCATACTGGCATTTCAAGGAGCCAGACTGGTGGGAGGTCATCGACTCTCCCTTTATCGGCGACCGGGCCGAACGGGAATACCCGCTCCAGTCCTTTATTAATGCCGGGGCGATGGTCGTCAGTAGCTCAGATCACCCTGTCACTCCCTTCCCCAACCCGATGTGGGCTATCGAAGCTGGTGTGACCCGAAACATTGAAAACGAAGAATTCTACGGCGTCGACCCGATAGCGGATATCGATGATCCCACTTATCTCCTTTCTCCAGGAGAAAGGGCTTCCTTGTTTGACATGATCAAGTCCTTTACGGCTAATGCCGCTTTCCAGATTTTCCGCGAGGCCGAGATTGGCAC
>CAZWXO010000021.1:2997-4119 GCA_964637885.1 uncultured bacterium | reverse complement strand
GAAGTCGACAAATTCGCCGATTTTGTCATCCTCGATCAAAACCTGATGGAGATCGAACCCTTGCGGATTGATAGTGTCCGCGTCCTTCAGACCTACTTTAACGGCGAAAAGGTCTACGACGCTGAAGGATAAACTGCATGCCGCGATTATAGCAACTTTTTAAATTACAAGGGGATGGCCAAATTTTTGCGGCCATCCCCTACTTTTAAATGTGCTGCTCTTCACCAAACCACTTTCGTGGCTGACCTCCCCCAGCTGATATCCTCCCTCGAGTGCTACTCTTGACGGAGAAGGAGATGCTACCAGATGCCCATTTTGGGAGTGCTTTAAAAACTATTTAGGGTTTGTGCCCTATCTTCAGCCCTCGCTAGCACTTAAAATAGAATCGATCAGATAAGAGGAATAATCGGCAAAAAGACGGTTCACCCGCAGCGGATTGGCCCGCAGCTCCCCTTGAATCGCTGCTTCACTTTGGGCTCAGCGAAGCTGTGCACCGGAATAAATGGAGGTGGCACGATGACTTCAAAAATCGAAAAGGTCAAGTTATTCCTTGAATGTGCTAACGAAGAGGAGAGGCACATGATCACGGATATTTGGGATAAGAGAAAGCTGGATGGTGCTTGGAAGCAGATGCAGTTGATTAGATTCCATCAAACCGCAAATGATGAAGAGAAACAGATTATGTCGGAGGCCAGGGAAACGGTCCGGCAGCTGGCGCTGATGGAGGCCTGGCAAAAAGTCCGCCTCGGAATCTTTAGCAATGGCCACTCTTTTCACAGAGCACCTAAGCAAGTCAAAATGCGCAAATAAGTGACCAATCAAAAGGCCGGCTCAGCACCTTGCTGAGCCGGCCATAATTTTGCGCTATCGCATCTTTTCATTGAACGCCGCGGCGGCGCAAGATCACTGCTGGGTCGGGCTGATAGCCAGCGGCGGCAAATTTTGGATCATAACGACCAAAGAGGACTTTAGCCGGCTCGGTTCCACCCCGGGAGAGAACCTCGTCTCGAAGAGATGCAGCCGCGTCCGGACTTATCTTTCCGCCCGGGGCAAGTCGCTCATAAGCACTGGCGGACAAGGCCTCCGACCACAGATACCCGTAGTAAGTTGAAGCATAGCCAC
>CAZWXO010000021.1:0-2987 GCA_964637885.1 uncultured bacterium | reverse complement strand
AGCTCGTACTCGCTCGCTGGCCAGGTGTCTATCTTTTCGATGATCTTGGCCTCAAAATCCGGGACCTTGCCTTGGTACGGCGCCGTGATCTCGTGCCAGCGTAGGTCCAGTAGCGCCCACTGCAGGTCGGTCAGCAAGTCGCACGAGGCCATCAGCTTGCTGTCCTGCCACATCGCCTTGAGGTGAGCGTCAGAAATCGTCGCCCCCGTCTCGTAATGGCGCCCGGTTTTTTTCATGAAATCATAGTTGGTGGCGAAGTTCTCCATCAGGGTCGAAGGCATTTCCACAAAATCCCCTTCCACCATATAGCCTGAGGTGGCAGCGTACTCAACGTCGCTAAGCAGGACGTGCATCGCATGACCGCTTTCATGAAGAAAAACTGTGATATCATTGATATCCAGCAAGGCAGTGTCCCCTTCTCCAGCGGGCCAAAAATCGCAGACAAGCATCGCGTGGGGACGCACATCGTCATCGCCGTCCAGATACTGACTGCGGAGCATTAAAACATAAGCACCGGCATTTTTTTGCTCCCGGGCAAAGATGTCGAGGTACAGGAGTCCGAGGTAGCGCTCATCAGCGCCGTCCCATACTTCGTAAACCTCCACATCGTCATGATAGATGGGTATTTCATCATTTTCGACAAATTCCAGACCGTAAAGCTCCCGATAAAGCGCGAAGATGCCGTCACGAACCTGCTCAGCCGGATAATAATCCATAGCCTCATAAGCAAGGTCATCACGATTTTCATAGCCATACCAGCTCTCATAGTACTGATGGTCCCATGGCTCCAGATTGCCTTCATGCCCCGCTTCCCGGGCATAGGCGATGACACGCTTTATTTCCCGGGTAGCACCTCGGAGAGCTGGCGCAACCAGGGCATTGACAAAGCTACTAATTTGACCGGTATTTTCCGCCATCTGCTGGCGCATGACCATCGAAGCGTAGTTATCAAAGCCCAGTAGCTGCGCTAGCCCCATTCTGCGGTTAAAAATATCGATCATCAGCTTTTTATTGTCGTATTCATTATCCTGATTCGCAACATAACGCAGCATGCTCCACGCCTCTTCCCGAAGTCCGGAGTCGTCGGCATCGCTAAGAATCGTCTCCAGCAAACCACTGGCGTAGGTAAAAAGCCAGCCATCCAGCTCAGCGTCGGCTGCCAATCCGGCCGCCAGCTCAATATCCTCCTCGGTGAGGCCCTCCAGCAGATCTTCGTCTTCAACATAAATTTCCATGGCGGCTCCGTCAGCGAGAACGTTGCGATTAAACTGAACTTCCTTGGTGGTGATCTCATCAATCATATCAACTATTGTATCTTGGTCGTCCACTGTCAGAGCCACCCCTAGGTCCAGGGAATCCCAATAAATCTTGTCGAGAAGAGTGGCCTGCTCAGAGGTCAGCTGGTCCCGGTCCGTCTGCTCGTAGACCGCTTTAACCCGGGCAAAAAGCTCCTGATCTTGTGAGACAGCGTCTTCGGCACTGAGGCTCATGGTCATGGCTTCGTCCATTAACTCGTCGTACTCTTCACTCGCCTCTACCTCTCCCAGAAACATTAAAACATCGTAGGCGAGAGCCATCTTGCGGCGCTGTTGAAAGAGGGGCGCGATAGTGTTGGCAAATGTCGGGGGGTCAGGATTGCCCGTAATCTCAGCAACAACGTCCTCATAGGCCGTCAATTGCACTTCGATAGCGTCAAGATAATCCTCTGGTTCGAGATCATCGAAGGGAACGGCCTCATCGAAATTGATTGGCTCCGACAAAAGCGGATTGTCGCCACTCAGAAGCGAGCCACACCCTACCAGTGGCATGAACATCAGGCAGATTAATGCAAAACCAGTGGCCAGAACTCTTTTCTTGATTCTGCTAGATAGTTGATTCATCAGACTACCCCTTTCGCTTATCTCCAAATAGTTGTTTAAAGATCCCTGGACAATTGCTCGAGGGTCAGGCGGACCTCAGTCTCGGCGCTTTGGTTGATTTTAATAATCTGATAACCCAGGGATATCGCCAAGGACTCCATGGAATGGGTAATCATCGTATAGCCCGAAGTGCCGATCATTAATAGCACCGGGTGCGGGAGTCTCGCCTTTTCCTCGACGAGGTCGATCGCAGTTTGGTAGCCCGGCGCCATATCGCCGTATAAGACAATCTCACCCTCGAGATTGCCGTGCATTTCGATAACGTGGGTCGAGCCAGCCCGCTGATGCAGGCCATCGATGTTCATCGTGCAGACGGGAACAACATATTCGGCTAAAGCCAGATGGGCATCGTTAGGCTGGGCGGGGCGCACCATCTGACGCATTTTTTCCAAAATCTCGGCATGCTCCACTGGATAGGCTGTCGCAAAATCCCGGGTCAAGCGCTCCCGAATCTCCGGCATATCGTTAAAGGTGGCGACGCCGGAGGCCTTGCTGATACCGGCACCGGTAAAGGCGATTACATTCATCACACTTCCCCTCCTTGTTCTGGCACCGAGGCATATTTTTGAATCATCGCCGTTATATCGCCACTATTGACAGGCTTGCTTAAGTAATCGTTCATCCCGGCTGCCAGGCATTTCCCGGCATCTTCGGCCATGGCGTAGGCTGTCAGCGCAATGATGGTGACGGGTGAGCGGCCGGAGACAGCTTCATGGACCCGAATCTGCCGCGTCGCATCGTAGCCGTCCAACACAGGCATCTGGCAATCCATAAAAACCAAATCATACATTTTGTCCCGGCAAGCCTCGACTGCTTGCTGGCCATTCATAGCAATATCGCACTGCAGGCCTTTTTGCTGGAGCAAAAGGACAAAGAATTTTCGGTTTGTAGCGTTATCCTCCACCAGCAATATCTCTAGCCCCGATAACCCTATTACGACATCAACTCCATTGGCTGTCTCCACAGCAGTGCTCTCCACCGGAGCTGAGCCGTTTCCGATTAACAATTCCACAAGGCAATCGAGAAACTCACTGCGCCGGAATGGTTTCGGCAAATATGCGGAAAATC
>CAZWXO010000020.1:19977-25584 GCA_964637885.1 uncultured bacterium | reverse complement strand
ATACGCCGCTCATTATTATCGGCAGATTGGCGTCACCGGGGTCGAAACCCTCGTCGATACGATGGTGTTGCGCCTCAACAGACAGCGGCAGCTAACCTTGTCCTCCCCTGGCAAGGTGCAGGAAATCCAGGCCGATGCTGTCATTTTGGCGATGGGTTGCCGGGAGCGTCCCGCTGGCGCTGTAATGCTTCCAGGCTCCCGTCCGGCCGGGGTTTTTACGGCGGGCGTGGCGCAGAACTACGTTAATTTACAGAATCGGATGGTCGGGAAGCGGATAGTTATCCGTGGTTCAGGCGATATCGGGTTAATCATGGCTCGGCGCCTGACGCTGGAGGGGGCGGAAGTAATCTGCGTCGTCGAGCGGAAGCCTTATTCATCGGGACTGACCCGTAATTTGGTCCAATGCCTCGATGATTTTAATATTCCGATTAAATACCGGCACATCGTCTCCGCCGTTCATGGCAAGGAGCGGGTCGAGGCTGTTACTTTATCAATGGTGGATGAGCAAGGGCGGCCGATTTTATCGTCGGCGAAAATTGTCTCCTGCGACACTCTGATTTTGTCCTTGGGACTGATTCCTGAAAACGAACTGAGCCGTCAGGCAGGTGTGGTAATCGACGCGGCAACTGGCGGTGCAGTTGTCGGTGCTGACTTCCAGACTTCGGCTCCGGGTATTTTTGCCTGCGGCAATGTTTTGCATGTTCATGATTTGGTGGATTATGTTTCCGAAGAAGCCGCTGCTGCCGGCCGAGCTGCTGCCGCCTTCATTAACGCAAGTGGCGCTGAATCCACGTCCGAGCTTGTCACGATGGCGGGGTCGGGGATTAAATATGTTTTGCCGCATCGGATTATCCCCGGCATCGCGACGAGAATTTCGTTGCGGGTGGATTCTCCGGCGCGGAACCGTACGGTACGCATTGCTTGCGGAGCTAAGAGCAAGGTGTATAATCTGCCTCGAATCAACCCGGCGGAGATGCTGCGATTAATGGTTCCGGCCGAGTTGACGCAGGGTCAGGCGACTGCGGTGGAGGTGGTGGTGGAATGAATCATGCCGAGCAACGAAAAACATATATTTGTACGATTTGCCCCAAAGGCTGTGAAATCAACGCTAAACTCGACCATACCGGCGAGCTCACACTTAGTGGCGCTTCATGCAATAAAGGTGAGGACTATGTGCGCAAGGAGATGCTGGATCCTCGGCGAATCTTGACTACCAGTGTTTTAGTGGCAGGAGGTAGCGAGCCGTTGGTTTCTGTGCGGACACAAACGGCGATCCCACGACGATTGATGCTGGAGGCGGTCGCAGTGTTGCGTAACGAAAAAACAATTGCGCCAGTGCGTCAAGGGCAGATAATTGTATCCGATTTACTCGGTACCGGGATTGATGTGATTGCGACTAAAAGTATTCCCCGGCATAAAAATTAATCATTATCGCATAGGTTTGTCTGCTTATTGAATATAAAAAGGGGGTGGCTAGATGTAGAGCCACCCCCTTTTTCGATCTAAGCCGATTCAGCAAAAATTTGTTCTTTGGGTAGGCCATGTCGGGCGAGCGCCCCGCGGAGAGCCTTGACCATCCCTCCCGAGCCACAGATGTAGACATTGCTATCGTTGAGATCAACTCTATCGAGGGCCGTAATAACTGTACCGACGCTGCCTGTCCAGGCTTCTCCGCCGGTCTCAACCACGGGCAAGTAGGTGAAGGAAGAATCTTGCAAGGAAAGTTTCTGAAAATACTCATGATAGTATAGTTCATCCGGTTTCGCTGCCCCGTGGATCAATGTGATAGCGGGTGGCAGGTTGCTCTCCAGGAGTTCGTCAACGATGGGTAAAAAGGGTGTAATCCCAATGCCGCCACCGATTAAGACAACTTTGCGGGCTGTTTTGTCGACGATTAACTCTTCCCCCATTGGGCCTTCGAGCAAGAATTTTTTACCGATGCTAAATTCGTTACGAATGATTTCGCTGCCGAAACCGTTTTCAATAAGCTTAACAGTTACTCGGAGAATTCCTCGATCCCCATCAAAGCCTGAGATGGAGTAAGCACGGAACATTTCAAGGTGCTCGAACAAGCGAATTAATACAAATTGTCCGGGTTGAAAATTGAATTTCTTTAATTCCTCCGCCTTAAAGAATAGCTCGCGGGTATGAAGCGCTATTTCCTCATTGCTAATTAATACGGCCTCGATCGCCTGACGCTGCGCTGGCACGGTCAAAGCTGCCGCAGCAAGGTCGCGAACGTGTTCAACGCTTAAAATGCCGGCGGGACAATGGGCCACACAAGTCCCGCAACGAATACAGGCCTCAGCGTGTAAAACGCCTTGGCTGTCAGCTTCTTGATACGGGGTCAGCTGCATCGGGCAGACTCGGGCGCACTTGGCGCACTTGTGACATTGTTCGGGTTGAGTCAGGGCAATTTTTCGGTCAGTGAAGCGCGTGAGTCGGGTAAGCTTGCCTAGCTTGTACATAATTTGCTGCATCATTCCCATCGGACAAATCGAGCACCAGGCGCGAGAGCTGACCGTCAGGGCCAGGGTGACGCCAAGAATTGTCGGGATAAGATAATTTAGGGCGAGAACAAAGCCAAGCTTGTCATAGAAGGATAATGTTCCCCAACTGCCGATTACGCGACTGACGCGCAGGGCAAACATGACCATAAAAAAAGTAAAAAACCCAATCTTAAGGAAGTTTGATTGTAGGAGGCGCGGAATAGCATTGTTGCGGGTAAAAGGCAGCAATAGATTGTCGAACAAGCTGCCATGGGGGCAGACATTGCCGCACCAGTATTTGCCACGTAACATGGACATACCGATGATCGTCAGCATAATTGGAACCA
Organism: uncultured bacterium; assembly: GCA_964637885.1. GTDB lineage: Bacteria > Bacillota > CAZWXO01 > CAZWXO01 > CAZWXO01 > CAZWXO01. The sequence continues at coordinate 22,748 of CAZWXO010000020.1, read as the reverse complement.
TTAGCAGGCCAAGCTTGGGCCAGAACAAACCTCCGACGGCAATTACGGGAACCAGCGTCCAGCTGAATCTTTTTAGGGAGCTAAAGGTGCGGTTGGTTTTAATGAAAAAAAGGTGTTGGTATTGTTTCACGTTGAATCCTCCATATTATATATTCAAATATAACGATATTATAACCAAAGCCGACACGGCTTGTCAAATATCTGTCGGAGCAAAGACAGCAGCGCAAGCAGTCGAGTCGATGGGGCTTGCTAAAAAAAGCAAAAAAATTAATAAAAAATTAATGTATTTTGTGTACAAAAGTGATATCATGTGCAGTTGTGGGCGCTTGCCATTTTAATTAGGAACGATTAATAAGGTGAGCAGGCCCGGAAGCTCTCGAGGAAGCTGGTGATGTCATGGCATGGACACAGTCCAAAATAGCAAACACTTCATGATGCGATGATTCATGTTTTGCTTTAAATAAAAAATGTTTAGCCGCGGAGAAGCTTGGCCGGAAGAGGCGAAGGGCTGCGGTATTTTGTAGGAGGAGTCATGGTTAAGAGGACAATTAGATTATTACAGGAGTTTTCCCTACCTTTAATCGCCGGTGTGGTGGTTGCTCTAGTTTGGGCCAATATCTTTCCCGAAACATATCATCATTTTATCGATGATGATTTATTTGGGCATTTTTCGATTCATTTTCTGGTCAACGATATCTTTATGGTTTTCTTTTTTGCGATCGCCGGCATCGAAATTGTACAGAGCTTGAAGCCAGGCGGTGATCTTAATCCCATCAGCACTGCAATTAATCCTTTAGCGGCTACTTTGGGCGGTGTGGTCGGACCAATTATTGTTTTCATTACCTTAAATAATCTGTTTGGTAAGCCGGAGTTTGCTCATGGCTGGGGAATTCCAACGGCTACTGATATTGCTATAGCGTGGTTGGCGGCTAAATTTGTCTTTGGTGAGCTTCACCCGGCCGTTAAGTTTTTGCTCTTGATTGCCGTCGCCGATGACGCCATCGGAATGGCGATTATCGCGGTTTTCTATCCGGATCCGCTGGTACCGGTCGAGCCATTGCGCCTAATGCTCGTTCCTCTAGGTATTCTGGTCGCTTATCTCTTAAGCCGGAAGAAGATTGCTAATTACTGGCCCTACCTGATTCTCGGCGGGATTCCATGTTGGCTGGGTTTGTATCAGGCGCACCTTCACCCAGCGCTGGCACTGATTTTTATCGTGCCGTTTTTCCCCCACCCGGAGCGTGAGGAAGGACATTTGTTTGAAGCTGACTCTGCTTCCGATTCGGCTATGGAAAGATTTACCCAAGATTGGCGACTAATTATTGATTTTGGTTTGTTTTTCTTTGGCCTGGCAAATGCCGGAGTGCAATTATCCAGCATCAGTGGGGTCACATGGTTTGTCTTTCTGGCTTTGCTCATCGGCAAGACAGTTGGCATTTTCACTTTGGCAACAGTTGTTGGACGGCTTGGGTTTCCTTTGCCCCTCGGCATGGGCAAAAAGGAGCTCTTTATGGCGGGCTTTATCGCTGCCTCGGGGCTGACAGTGGCTCTCTTTGTTGCTGATACCGCTTTTACCGATGCCGGAATCCAAGGGGCGGCTAAAATGGGTGCCTTGTTTAGTGGCGGGATCGCTGTAACGGCAGTCCTGCTCGGCAAGCTACTGGGGATTAAGCGAATGACGGCTGAAAGCAGGGAGGAAGCGAAGGAAGAATTTGTTGGTATCTAACTTTCCTGCTTAATGACTTACAATTAATGAACGGGGAGGACTGCGCTGCACAGCACATTCCTCCCCGTTTTTTTATCACGTAAAAGTTACAAGAAGCTCGAATTAGATTGCTACTCTTGTGAAGCTGGTACTTCCTCGATGCAAATCAGCTTGGCTTCGGTTTTGCGCAAGCTTAAGTGGCAATCCCCGATACTGATTTCAATGGGCTCGCCAAGAGGGGCATAGCGCTCAACTTTCACAATCAATCCCGGGATGACACCCATTTCCATCAATCGGTGTTTGATTAAGCCAGGGCCATGACCTAGACAATGAATCTTTGCCGATTCACCGGGATTAAGGTTTAAAAGAGTTTTTTTGCCTTCATAGCAGGCGCAGTGGTGATGCCGTTTGTGGCGGTGTAGCTTGAACAAAAAAACGCCTCCTTTGTCAGGTAATTAAAATCATTCCGATGCGGTAGGCGATCAAGGCAAAGACCCAGGCAATCGCCAAGGAATATCCTCCGGATAAAAGCGCCCATCCCCAGGAATTGGTCTCTTTGCGGATGACAGCTAAAGTAGCCAGACACGGAATATAGAGGGCGACAAAAATCATCAAGGCAAAAGCAGAGGCGGCATTAAGGCCCGAATGATTTTTTACCTTTTGCTCAAGACTAATGCTGGCATCGCTGGAATCACCCTCCATACTGTATAGAGTTGTTAGGGTGCTGACGACTACCTCTTTGGCTGCTACGCCGGCAATCAGAGCCACGGTAATCTTATCATCGAAGCCAAGGGGCGCAAAAATCGGTTGCAACTGCTCTCCCAGCATTCCGGCTACGCTGTGGTCCGGGTTATCCACCGGAAAGGACTCGCCTTCTTTAACAGGCATTGCAAAGAGAAACCAGACGATGACGGAAGCTGCCAGGATTATCGTGCCCGCCTTTTGTAAATACATCCAGCCTCTCTCCCACATGTGAATAAAAATGCTATTAATTGTCGGCATCCGGTAGGGGGGTAGCTCCATAACGAAGGGCTCCGGTTCGCCTCTTAAGATGGAGACTCGCAAG
>CAZWXO010000020.1:0-19967 GCA_964637885.1 uncultured bacterium | reverse complement strand
ACTCGCAAGAGTTTGGCAGTAGCAATCGCAACTAGGACCCCGATAATGTAAACGGCAAACATCGCATTCGCCGCAGCCCCGCCGGAAAAAAACGCCGACGAAAGTAAGACATAGACAGGTAAACGGGCTCCGCAGCTGATAAAGGGAACAGCCATAATTGTAGTTATGCGGTCCCGGTCGTTTTCGAGAGTGCGGGTGGCCATAATGCCCGGAACCGAGCAGCCAAAACCAATCAACATCGGAATAAAGGATTTCCCGTGGAGCCCGATGCGATGCATTAGCCGGTCGGTGACGAAAGCAGCCCTAGCCATATAACCGCTGCCCTCAAGAAAAGATATTCCTAAGAAAAGCAGTAGAATATTCGGCATGAAAGTCAAAACTCCGCCCACGCCACCAATGGCGGCATCGACAATAATTGAACGAAGCAGCGGGCTGCTAATCTGGTCCGCCGCAGCGGCTAGATGGGAAAACATAATCTCCAGCCAGGCGACGGGATAGGCACCCACAGTAAATGTTACCTGAAACAGCGCCCACATAATTACAAAAAATAGTGGCAATCCTAATAAGCGGTTAAGAAAGATGCGGTCGATGCGGGCAGTGGCGTCGAGCTCGTCCTGGGTGCTGCTTTGAACGGTCTCACGGATGATGCCACGGGCAAAGCCGAATCTTGCCGCTGCGATTAACATTTGGGGGTCCTCGCCAAGGTGCTGGCTCAAAAAGGTACGGGAATCTTCGGCATCGCTTAAAACATTGCCGGGATCAGTTCCACCTGCGACTCGCGCGGAGATAAGTTTATCCCCCTCCAGCAATTTGATAGCCGTCCAGCGGCGCATAATCTCTGGACGCAGTTCCCCGGATGCAACTTCGTCCGGTAAAATTGCCGCCAGATGGTTAATGGTGTTTTCCAGGTCATCGTTGTAGCGGATGAGACGCTCGGCAGGCAGGGGGGCGTTTGCCGGACATCCGTGACATTTGCCAGGGCAGCCAGGTTGTTCCCGCTGGATGCCTTTTTCCCGGCAATAGACGGCAACGGCTGACTCTAGAAGCTGCTCCAGGCCTTGTTGCCGTGAACCGACAACGGGAATAACAGGGCATCCGATTAGCTTGCCCATCTGCATAGTGTCGATTTGTAGCCCCTTGCCCTGAGCCATGTCGTGCATATTTAATGCGAGAACCATCGGGATGCCCATCTCCTTGAGCTGGGCAGTGAGTCCGAGGTTGCGCTCAAGATTTGTTGCGTCGACAACGTTGATGACGACATCTATTTTCTCATTAATCAAAGCATTGCGTGCGACTGTTTCATCCGGGGAGTAAGCGCCGAGTCCGTATGTGCCAGGTAAGTCCAGCACGTTAATCGTAAAGCCGGCGTGAGTCGTTTTGCCCTCTTTGCGCTCGACAGTGACGCCAGGGTAGTTGCCGACGTGTTGCCTCGATCCCGTCAAGGCATTAAAAATCGTGGACTTGCCAGTGTTTGGGTTGCCGGCTAGAGCGATAAAAATACTTGCGTTATTTGTCATTTAGAGTGGTTCTCCACATTCTGCGGGGCCGAATTAGTGGCCAAAAAATCAATCAGACTTTCAATAGTTTTGGGCGAGACAGCATGCTCGATCAAACAAGCATCCTGCTCGGCGGTAGCCTCGTCCAGGCCTAAAAAGCCTTGCAGAAAGAATTTAATCGTCGCATGCTTGCGGGAAACTTCTTCGGCCTCTTGGCGTCCTTCTGGAGTGAGATTGACAGGCCCGTAGTGTTCCTGTGTCGCCAGCCCCTTTTCCTTGAGAGTGGCAACAGCTTTACTAGCGCTTGGCTTGGCAATCCCCATCGCCTCGGCGATGTCCGTCAAGCGCGCACCGTCCCCAGTATCGATATTGGCGATGGCTTCTAAATAATCCTCTAAGGATGGAGTAAGTTTATCCATAAGGCACCTCCCGGTTATGTTAGCTATGTCTAACATAATCATAGCCGATACAGCAGGGTTTAGCAAGTGATATTCGGGAAATATAAGATTTTTCTTTATCTTTTGCAACGGTCTGGTACAATTATGTTAATGCGATGCGAGGAGGATGAAGGTATGGATGTGCCGAAGCGGATTATAGTGGCAGATAGCTGCTGCGATTTACCGGAAGAGTTGCGCGAAGACCCGCGGATTCGACTTGTTCCGTTCTCAATTACCCTTGATGGACGGCAATACGTCGACGACAATACTTTGGATGTTAATCACTTTGTCCAAGAAATGGCGGCGAGCCCGACACCTCCAAGGTCTTCGTGTCCCTCTCCCCATGATTTTCAGGAGAAATTTTTTGGAGCTACTGAGATTTTTGTCGTCACAATTTCTTCACAGCTCAGCCATAGCTATAAAAGCGCGATGCTCGCCACGTCCACAGCGTTGGAAGAAGACGCATCTCTCAAGATTCATGTTTTTGATTCTCGAAGTGCTAGTGCGGCAGAAACCCTGGTTTGTCTGCATTTGCTAGAGCTGATCGAGCAGGAGCTGGAATACAGTGAGATTGTCGCGGCGGTGGAGGCTTTTATCGCCAGGATGCAGACCCGGTTTCTCCTTGAGACTTTGGAGCATTTAGCAAAAAATGGCCGTCTAAAGCCAGTTCTAGTTAAGCTTGCCGACATTCTCGCTATCAAGCCGATTATGGGGGCAAATCCTGCCGGAGAGATTCATGCTATTGAAAAGGTCAAGGGCTATCAACGCGCGTTACAGCGGTTGGGGGCATTGGTGATTGAGGGGTGCCAGCAGCAGGAGAAGAAAAAACTCGTTATTGCGCACTGCAACTGTCTGGAGCGAGTCCGTCCCTTGGGAGAGCGGATTCAGGCTAGTTGCCCCGATGTCAAGTTATATATCGTCGATACCGCCGGGCTGAGCTCGACCTACGCCGATGATGGCGGGATAGTTATTGCCTATTAATATAGGCTTTATATTTTTTAAATAATGTGCTATATTTATAACCTAATAACGATACTTCAGGCACTGTCATAATCAGTGTAAAAGGGGCAAGCGGGTGAGAATCCCGCGCAGTCGCGCTACTGTGTACAGCAACTTGCTGTGAGTCAGAAAACCCACCTGTGGTACCGCACACTTTCTCCGCGTTTAGGGGTGGGTGCGACTTGGCCATTTGGCTGTTTACGCTCTCGTCGCTGTGACGGGGGCGTATATTTTGTTAGAGGTGAAGAAAATGTCCGATGTTTTTATGTGCGGGATTGACTATTCTAATACCGATATGGCGGGCCGAGAGGCAGTAGTGGTGGCGCTGGACCAAATCGCCGAACATATTCAAAGTGACTGCGCTTTTGAAGGGCACTGTTTGCTATCGACCTGCAATCGAGTCGAATGGTATTTGGCTTCGGCGGCAGTCGACACGGCCCAGATCGATAAATTTTGCCAGAAAGTAGCTGCTCTGTCCGGATTCCCAGTGGAAAAACTCGTTGTCCGGCAAAAAGAAGAGGCTGTCTCGCATCTCTTTCGTGTGGCGGCTGGCCTTGAATCTCTTGTCCTGGGAGAAAGTCAGATTCTCGGTCAGGTTAAGCGGTCCTTTGATGAAGGCTGTCGGGAGAAAAACGCCAAAGGAGAGATTACGGCTCTTTTTAAGCGGGCAATCAGTATTGGCAAGCGGGTGCGTCGCGATACGGAAATCGGGGCCGGCAACGTTTCTGTCAGCTCGGTGGCAGTGCAGTACGCCCAAGAGGCCCTGGGGGGATTGGCGGATCGCGTTGTTCTGCTCGTCGGGGCAGGCCAGGTGAGCTACCTGACTGCCGTCGCGCTACGAGGGCGAGGCGTAAAAAGTGTTTTTGTCGCTAATAAGATGCACGATGAGGCCACCCGCCTAGCGGCTAGCGTCGCTGGGGAAGCGGTGCGCTACGACCGTCTGGTGGAAAAGCTCGGGGAGGTCGACATCGTCATTTCTTCTACCGCAGCACCCCACTATGTCATTCGCCGCGACGAAGTCGAAGAGGCCTTGCTGGCGCGTCAGGAGAAGCCTTTATTTTTGCTGGATTTGGCCATGCCGAGGGATATCGATCCGGCAGTTGCCGAGCTGGCCAATGTGCATTTATGCAACGTGGACGATTTGCGGACGCGGGCGGAAACCGGCAGCCAATCTCGGCAGCAGGCGGCCCTCGAGGCGGCGGATATCGTCAAAACGGAAGTGAAGCGCTATTGCCAATGGCGCAAAGCTGTGCCGGCTATTGTGAGCCTACATCGTCAGGCCAGTGAAATTAGTCGGGAGCAGGCTGAAATCGCCCTTTCCAAGGCACCGCATTTAGGCGAGCGGGAGCAACAGATCATCGCGATGGTTGCTGAAAAGACCGCTGAAAAAATGGTAGCTCCGGCTATCCGCCAATTAATCGAACGCCTTGGTCATCAGGATAGCGATTTCTGGGGCGCAGAAAACTATTTATTACAGGAGACGAGTATATGAAGCGTCAGATTAGGTTGGCCACCCGGGGGAGTCAGTTAGCAATGACTCAAACTCGCCAGGTGGCCTCTTTGTTGCAAGAAGCGATGCCGGATATAGCATTAGAGATTATTACGATTGCGACGACTGGCGACGTTGACCGGCAGACTCCGTTAGCGCAAATGGGCGGAATGGGTGTTTTTGCCAAGGAAATCGAGCAGGCCCTCCTCGATGACAGGGCGGATATCGCCGTGCATAGCGCTAAGGACATGCCGGTTGAATTACCGCCCGGCCTCGAAATCGGGGCGGCTCCCATCCGGGAAAATCCTTGGGATGCTTTGCTGACGAGGCATAATGTCGCGCTAATTGATCTGCCACAAGGCGCGGTGATTGGTACCGGCAGCCCTAGACGACAGGCGATGTTGCTACGGTTAAGGCCGGATTTGCAGTTTAAAGAGCTGCGCGGCAATATCGAAACACGAATCGCCAAATTGCAAGGCGGAGAATATGACGGCATCATCTTGGCGTGCGCCGCCTTGGAGCGCTTGGGGTTAAACGAGCATATCGGAGAAATATTGCAAAGGGATTTATTCTTGCCGGCGGCAGCGCAGGGAATTATTGCTGTCGAAGCTAGGTCAGAGGACGAGCAGGTGATGGCTTTGCTGCAGATAATTAATGACAACAAAGTAATGGCGGTCCTGCAGACCGAGCGGGCCTTTCTAGGCGGCTTGCGGGGTGGATGTCATATGCCGGCCGGGATCATTGCCGAGGTCGAGGGTGATCAGCTACTGGCTCGGGGCGTGGCTTTTGCCGGGGCAGAATACTTTACCGCGAGTGGACAAGCTGTCTGGACCGATGGTAAGCTACTAGGGCAAAAATTAGGCGAAAAACTGGCCGTGCAGTTAGCTCAAGCTAAAGCTTGACAATTGCCTGCAAGAAAAGAGTGATGCGTACAATGCAAAAATCAAAAGGCTTTGTTTATCTGGTAGGTGGTGGTCCGGGTGATCCCGGACTTTTGACGATTAAGGCAGCCAAAGCAATCGCTCGGGCAGAGGTTGTCGTCTACGATCGGCTGGTGCATCCGGCGATTGTCGATATGGTACCTGCGGCCTGTAAAAAAATATTTGTCGGGAAGGCACCAGGGGCGCATGCGGCTACCCAGGAAGAAATAAATGGTATTTTAGTCGAGCATGGACTAGCCGGTAAGCTGGTAGTTCGTCTTAAAGGCGGGGACCCCTTTGTTTTTGGACGGGGTGGCGAAGAAGCGATCGCTTTGCAACAGGCGGATTTGCCCTTTGCGATTATCCCGGGGATTAGTTCCTCGGTGGCGGCTGCCGAATATGCCGGTATCCCCATCACGCATCGGGGAGTGGCGGATCATTTTACCATCAGTACGGGACACGTTGGTGAAGGCCGGGTGCTTGATCCGGAAAAGCTGTCGCACCTGGCGGCCTCCGGCGGGACTTTGGTTTTCTTGATGGGGATCGAGCAATTGGAGAATATCACGAAGGGTCTGCTGGAGGCCGGCTTGGCTGCGGATACGCCGGCAGCGGTGGTCGCTAACGGAACTCTGGCGGATCAACAGGTGTTGCGGGCGGATTTAGGCAGTTTGGTGGCGGAGTGTCGCAGTCAGGGGATCAAGCCTCCAGCGGTTACTTTAATTGGCAACGTTTGTAGCTTGGAGTCGCAGATCAAGTGGCAGCAATACCTGCCCTGGTCTGGACGTCGCATCCTCTTTACGCGTCCGGCCGGAAAAGCCGATCCATACATGGAGATGTTTGAACTAGCGGGGGCGGAAGTGCTACAGCTGCCGATGATCGGGATCGAAGAAATAGCTGATTCGGGGCTGGACGCGGCGATCAGCCGTATTGCCGGTTATGTGCGTTTCGTTTTCTCCAGCGCCGAGGGAGTGGGATGTTTTGTCCGGGCCCTGAAGCGGTGCGGTCTCGATGCCCGGGCTTTGACTGGTGCCCGATTCGCGTCCGTTGGGCCGGCATCGGCAGCAGCCTTGCAAAGCGAGCTTGGGATCAACTGCGATATTGTGGCCGATATTCATACCCAGGAAGGTTTGGCGGAAGCAATCGTCGCTCAGGAAAAACCATGTGGTCGCGGTTTGTATATCCGCTCTGAGGCAGCCCGGGATTATTTGATGGGAACTCTAGCTCAGGCTGGTTTTTCCTTTGATCAGATCTCCGCCTATCGGCCGGTGCTGCTGCAGCCCACGGGGCAGTTTCCCGAGGCTGTTATAGAAATGATTCGTCGTGACAAGCTGGATTGGGTGGTTTTGGCCAGCCCTTCAACAGCTGAGGCCTTGGCTGGATGGTTGGCGGCCCATGACTTAAAGATTGGAGAAAGTGGTTTGTCGGTTGCCTGTACCGGGCCGATCACTGCGGCTGCCTGCGATAAGCTGGGTATGACAGTCGCAGCGGTGGCCAAAGCGGCGACGCCTCAAGCTTTGGTTGAGGCGATGAATCAAGCCGAAGAGCGACCGATGGCTACGGAGTGAAGAAAAGTTTTAGCAAGGAGGCAGCGGAGGATGGCTTTTCCAATTGAACGGATGCGTCGGTTGCGTGTGAGCGCAGGGGTACGCGATTTAATAGCGGAGACCGAGGTGCGGGCCAGAGACTTGATTTTACCGATTTTTATCAGCGAGGTGGAGTCAACGCCGCAGGAAATTAAGAGCATGCCAGGGCAGTATCGCTGGCCAATCGCTGCCTTACCTGAGCTAATCAATAAAATCCGGACTCGGGATATCGGTGGAGTTTTGCTTTTTGGTATTCCCAAAGAAAAAGACGCTGTCGGATCCAGTGCCTGGGCAGCAAATGGCGGGGTCCAACAGGGGGTCCGTATGATCAAGGAGGCGCTGCCGGAATTGCCTGTCATCACAGATGTTTGTCTGTGTGAGTATACGGATCATGGGCATTGCGGATTCTTGGACGGCGAAAGGATCGCCAACGATCGCTCCCTGGAGGCCTTGGCGCAAACAGCGCTTTCCCACGCTCGGGCGGGAGCTGATATCGTGGCGCCCTCAGATATGATGGATGGGCGGGTAGCTGCCATCCGAGGGGCGCTGGACAAGGAGAGTTTTACGGAGACTTTGATTCTCTCTTATGCCGTTAAATATGCCTCGGCCTATTACGGGCCTTTTCGGGATGCGGCGGATTCGGCGCCACGCTTTGGCGATCGCCGTAGCTATCAGATGGATTTTCGCAATCGCCGGGAGGCGGTGCGCGAAGCTTGTGGCGATGTTGCTGAAGGAGCCGACATCGTCATGGTCAAGCCAGGAGTGGCTTATCTGGATATCTTGCGTGATGTCCGGGAAGCAGTCCAGACGCCTTTGGCAACGTATCAGGTCAGCGGAGAATACGCAATGATCAAGGCAGCTGCGGCGCAGGGCTGGATCGATGAGGAAAAGATAGTATTAGAGACCTTAACGGCATTCAAGCGCGCCGGAGCGGATTTTATAATAACGTATTACGCCCTGGAAGCAGCGGACTTTTTCGCTAATTATTAAACGAGATGCATAGGTAAAGTAAAATTGTCTAAATCTAGCGCGGGCCATCGTGGCCCGTTTTTTTTATAAAGCTTGCAGGAAAAAAGTCCTTATGTGTAGAATAGAGATACTAGTAACTTAATCGATGGTGGCTGGGGGACAGAGGAGGCGCGGAAAAAAGTCTAAGGGCTTTTTTAGTTAACAATTAACAGTGAACAATTTTGGACGCAAAAACGGACTTTTTACCCTGATTTTCTAGAAAAACTAAGAATTATGCCAATAATTCTTACCAAAATGTTCACTGTTAAATTTCAATTGTTAATCTCTAACTTTTTTAGGTGTCGCAGGCGGAGGAGGGGTACGATGGACCTAGGGCAGGTTTTTTATGTTGAATCTCTGGAAATGCTGGATGAAATAATTTCAGATTTAATTATGGCTGAGTCCGGCGATGTCCCGGAAGATTTTGTTGGGCGATTGTTCCGTACTTACCATACTATCAAGGGTGGAGCGGCAATGCTGGGCTTTGCTCAGCTGGAAAAATTAGCCCACCGTTTGGAAGACACCTTGGATGAAATGCGGACTGCTCAGCGGGTTCCGTATGGGAATCAGCTGACGATTATAATTGACATAACCTATTTAATCCAGGAAATGATTACGGCGCAGCAAAATCAATCTCCTGAAGACTATTCCCAGAGGGCTGAACGCCTAATCAGGCTTTTAGAGGAAGGTGCGCAGCTTGATCCTCCGAGTGGGGGAGCTAAGATAGCGATTCCAAAAATTGTTCTGCAAAAGACCGCTGAAAAACAAGCCGAGCCTGTCGCTGGTACTCTCGAAGAAATATCGGAAAGGCCGATATTTTTAGTGAGTTGCCGCATTAATGACGATGCCCCGATGCCGGAAGTTACTTCAATGCTGCTGAGGCGCAATTTGGCGGAAAGAGGGGATATTCTCTTTGCTTCGGAGGACTCACCGGCGGCGAAATGGCTGAATCAAGATATCATCTATCTAGTGGCGACGGATGCCGGGGCGCTTGGATTGCGAAATGCTGTTTTGGTTACGGATGTGGAGCTGGAAAAAGTAACACCGGTCAAGGGAAAGGCCTTGGCGTTGTTAAACACCAAGCAGTTGGGTGAAGAGGCGATCACCAGTTTTAATCAATTAATAATACGAATGATGCAATCTCTTTGTGGTCGTGGCATCGAACATCGGGAGATTTTGAAAGCTGTCGGCGTTTTGAAAATCTGGTTTCAGCAGCACGGCGAACAACTTGGTTCGAGAAATCAGCAAGATAAGCGTTGGGAGAAGAATTTAGATTTATTGGAGGCGGACATTCGCTTATCCGAAGCGCTAAGTGAAACAGTGGTCGCTAAGTTAATTATCACTAACTGCATTAATGGGCTATGGAACCAGGTTTTCTATGCTTTGTGCGATCGTTTTTATTATTTTGCTGTTCGACTAAGTGATGTAGCGGAGATAAATTCTTTAGACGAGGCTATAACGCGAATGTTTGCCAGCGGTGAATTTGTGCACGGCATTGTCGATGTATCGCATGTCTCTGCGCTCGAGTTGGAGGATGATATGCAGCGGGTCAGGAGTCTTTTTACCAAGTGGGAAGGGCAAGGGAAGCATTTGAGCCTTGTTGCGCAAGGAGAAAACTTTCCTAAGCATGAAATATTGAGTCTGGCATTGCCAGGGGATTTTCCCGGAGGAAAAGTTTATCGCAATGAGTTCGAAGCATTTTTAGGTGTGGAGGGTGAGTGAGGATGATGGATGAGATGAAAGTATTGGTTGTCGACGATGATCCGGTGGTATTGAAGGTGATGACGCAAATTGTCGAGCGGGCTGGCTATGAGGTTAGCGGTGTTACTTCACCCCTGGCGGCGCTGGAGATGCTCAAACAAATGAAATTTCGGATTATGCTCACAGATGTGAACATGCCTGACATGGATGGGATTGAGCTGATGCAGGCGGCTAAGCGCTATGATCCAATGATTCAGGTCGTCGTGATTACCGGGGATTCAACGATGAAAAAGGCCCTGTCAGCTCTAGAAAACGGAGCGATGGACTATCTGCTTAAACCCGTGGAAGATCCTGAAGAGGTTGTCGAATCGGTGCGGATCTGCGAGCGCCGTGTACGCCGCTGGTATCAGCAGCTGAGCAATGCTAATCCTTCACACAAGTAAGCAATTCCGGGATGAGTTGAAGAGTAATATCAAAACACAAAAACAAAGGGGGAACAGACGTAAAGGCTGCTCCCCTAAAAATTTTGTTTTGTTTTAACGGTAATTTAAAGTTTGGCAATGGCGTTTAAAAGAGCGTCTTCGGTAAAAGGCTTGACGATGAAATTGCGCGCCCCGGCCAGGATGCTTTCTTTGACGAAAGATTCGTGGCCCATGGCTGAGACAATTAAAATCCGGCAGGATGGATCGATGGCGACCAAGGCCCGGGTAGCGGCCACCCCGTCCATCTCCGGCATGGTGATGTCCATTGTGATAAAATCGGGGCGGATCTCTTCATAGCGCTGCACAGCCTCGGCACCGTTGGTAGCCTCACCGACGACTTCAAAGCCGTTTTTCTCCAGCATTTGTTTAATCGAAGCACGCATAAACAGTGCATCGTCGACAATCATGACTTTTTTCATGAGGATAATCCTCCCTTTCAATGCCTTAGCAAGGCTTTAATCGGAGTTTTAACCTTGCCAGTCTATTATATAGCATTGCGCCCGTCGGATGCCAGTTATTCGGGAATTTGACGAAGCTAGCGAAAAGTGTGGAGAATTCCAAGGAGATGTATGTTGGATTCTGTAGCTTTTGTCAGGGATTTGCGCGACATTAAAGATAGAAAATCTTGCTTCAATGTGGTTTCAGTATTAGAATCTATTGAGAAGCAGGAAATTGATGAGGCCAATGAAAAAATCGAAGATGAACAATTAAGAATTGTTAATTACGAAGCCACAATTGACTATTTCCGTGGTTTCGGGCTTAATGCGGGTAGAGCCGCTAAATTGGTTAAATATAGGAGGTCAAAAAATGCTAAAAAAAGTGATGGTTTTTGTATTAATGGGAACATTGTTGTGTGGCGGCATTATCCCTCGGGGAGCTGAGGCCGCCAGCAAAAATTCTATCTCCAGCAATCCGTCGGTCAGTACCGATTGGGATTTTTCGACGATGGCTTCAAAGCCAGTTCTAACAATTAAGAACGATGGCGGTAGCTTTGGAGAGGAAGTGGCGGTCCGCTTGAGCCTTGCTGGTGCGGCCAAGTGGAATGGGAGTATGGCAACTAACGGCTTTCAAAATATTCCGGCGACCACCAGCAGTGGTGCCTCGGGTGGCCTCATTCCCGGAGCAAGCGTCAACGCCAGCATGAGCGCGATCATTATCGGAGATAATTCTCTGGAGGTTGTCTTTCGCGTTCCGGGCGGGATTCCCCAGGATGCGGCTTTGTTTTTCCCGATGAATGTCAAGCTTAGCGGCGCTGGCGGCGAACAAAAAGTAACAGTTGTGCCCTGGGACGGGAGCGTTAGCGGGGGAACCTATGTCTACGCCAACGTTTATAGCAATCCAGCTAATTTCACCGTCGAGGTTAAGGACATTCAGCTCGGTCTGCAAGGCCAGCCGGCCGGCGATATCACTCTCAAGGAAACACGGGCGTCAGCTTTAGCGACGGCACGGGGCCCGGGAACGGTGATGTGGATTCGTGTGCCGGAAACGACTCGGGGGATCACGATTGACGCGGCCGATGTGGAAGTTGTCGAAGGAGATCTTGTCATCGGTTCATCCTCCGGCGTTGCCGACGACAAGCGCTCGATCGTCGTCTATATCGAGGCGGAAAGCAGTCGTGCCTCGACAGTCAAGATCAGCAATGTCAAGTTGACTTCAGACCGGTCGGTCCCGGCGGGTTCCTTTGACATGGAAATCGGGGGTCCGGCTCTCTTTGACGGCATCGAAAGATATTTTCCGAACCATGGGAATTATCTGCGCTTTAAATATGCCAACATGATTACTTTGGCGCCGGCGCATCCGGGGTATAAAGTGCGGTTCACCGATGGCAGCAAGAAATATCAGATTTTTCAGAACAACGCCTGGCAAGACCTGACCTTAGATGTGCCAGCTTATATCGAAGCAGGTAGGCTCTTTGTCCCGATGCGGGCAGCTGCCGAGGCCATGGGTGCAACCAGCGTGAAGTGGAGCAACGAGGATCGGCAGGTTTTAATTTCCAAAGACGGGCGCTTAGTCATCGTTCCGATGGATAAAAATATCTTGTTTATTAACGGTACTCCCATGGATCTGGACAAGGGAGCGCAAATGAAAGAAAGCCGTGTTTTCCTGCCCGTCGGGCATTTAGCGATTGCCTTGGGAATGAAATCTTCGTGGAATGCGGCGACTCATACTGCGACTTTTGAGTAGGCGACCATCAAGTCGGCTTGCATTTGGCCTTTGATGTGGAGTAAAATGGCAAAGAAGTTTAGTTTTTTTCTTTCTGGTGGTTGCTGACGGCAAATATCGGGAAAGTGGGTGATAGATTTTTTTTACCTCGTGTCTGTTGGATTATTTCCTGTAGGCAGGAGGTTTTGTTTTGGGACGAAAAAAAAAGGAGAGTGGCAAAATGAGATTCGGTAAAAAATTGATCGTCATGATGGTGGCGGGCTCGCTAATGATAGGCGCACTGGCAGGGTGCGGCACAGGTGGCGGCACCGCTGAAGAAACTGTAACAGATAAATATGTCGCTGCGGTTGATACCGCTTGGGCGTATGAATTGGCTGTCGAGTTGATGGGTAAATATGTCAACAACGAAGAGCTGGGCGGACGCCAGGCCGGCAGTGACGCTGAGCATCAGGCGGCGGACTACCTTTTTGCTAAGATGGAAGAGATAGGTTTGCAGGATGTCAGCAAGGATGAATTTGAACTTGACAGATGGCAATTCAATGGTGCCGAGCTGACGATTAAAGAGCCAGCCGGGGAAAGTAAAGTCATTAAGCCTTATTCCTACGCCTCCGGCGGAACCAAGGCCGAGGGCCTCGATGCCGAGCTGGTGTATGTCGGCAAAGGAACTTTGGCCGATTACGCAGATATCAATGTCAAAGGGAAGATTGTTCTCATCGACCTTAACCAACGTGAGGATTGGTGGGTAACCTATCCGACTCTCCAGGCTGCTGAAAAAGGCGCCGTTGCCATTATCAATAGCAATACGGCAGGTTATGCCGAGCTCGATGATGATACGATGAATTGCCAGGATTTTGTCGGTCCGGTGACAATTCCTTCGGTCAACATCAGCCGCAACGATGCTAATTATCTCAAGGAATTGATTGCCAAGGGCGCGGTTAATATCAATCTAAAAGTCGACAACATTGTGGAGCCGGGTGGGGTTGGCTATAACATCGTCGGTAAAATCCCCGGCAAGAGCGATGAACAGATCATTGTCGGCGATCATTACGATACGCATTTTTGGGGTTTCCAGGATAACAACTGCGCAGTCGCCGTAACTCTGGCGATTGCCAAGGCGATGGTTGATTCGGGATATGAGCCCGAGCGGACGATTGTTTTTGTCCTTCATGCCGCCGAAGAGTGGGGCGCAATCGATACCCGCTATGATTGGTCGACGGGAGCTTGGAACCAAGTCAACAAAGTTCGTCCGGATTGGGTGGGCAAATCTTTGATGTACATCAACTTTGAGTTGCCGGCTTATGAATTTGGTCCGACGACTCATGTCGCCTCTACTCCGGAATACTATAACTTTATTGCCGAATTTGCTAAAACTTCGCCTCAGCCTGAGGGTTGTTACCCGGATGGAATCGTGACGGAGGGCTACCAACAGGCTACATGGTCGGACGACTGGTCGTACACTGCAGCCGGGATTCCAGCGATGGTCAATGGCTTTCTTTACGACGAGAATGGCGAGGTATACGAATTCTATAAGACAACCTATCATTCCCAAATGGATAATCCCGACACATATAACGAAAACGTCATGGATTTCAATATTAAATTTTACGGTGCGCTAGCTATTGCCGTGGATCAGGCTCCGGTAGTGCCACTTGATTTCACCGCTCAGGCCAATCGTGTCAAGGCTTCCGTGGATGAAGACGCCTTTGCCATGGCCGGCTATGACGCTAAAGGCTACATGACTGCTGCTGACACCCTGGCGGCGACTGCAGCGGCGAAGTATGCGGAAATTGCCGAGCTGAATGGATTGTATGCTAAACTAGCGGCCGATCCGGAGGCCAACGCTGAATTGATGGCCAAGATCATGTCAGAGACTAAAGCTGTCAACCAAGAGTTATTGGCAGCTTATAAAGTGGTTCAGGATGGTTTATTAAAACTTGATTGGATCGACTCGGCAATCGTCGGCCACGAGCATCCCCAGAACAATATGCTCGTTCTAGCTGGTGCAATTGCCAAGCTTGAAGAGGGCAAGGTCAACGATGTGGTCGACAATGATTTGTGGCTGATTGAGGATGAATGGTACAGTTACAGCTTCAGCAGAGGGGTTGTCCAGGCTTTCACAGATCAAGTGATGGCAGCTAAAAACAAGGACAATCTGTTCTGGGGCACCGGCAAAGTTGCCGGCAATGTCGATTTGTACGATATCATCCAGTCTTTACTGGGTAAATACGATACCGAAGGGCCCTTCAAGACAGAGATTAGTCAGATGACAAAGATTCTCGATAGTCAGAAACCTCTTCTTGTCAAGTTGGCTGCAGAAGAAATGCTGACGATGCAGACCGTGGAAGCACAGTTGGCGGCTATTGATATTAAACCGTTGATTGAAGAAGCAAAGGCTGTCGCTGGAGAGTAACAGCAATTGCGACAAAGCCATGGTATTTTTAGGGTTTTAAAAAGCGGGGTGCCTGAAAATGGCACCCCGCTTTTTTTGCCTATTGCGTACACATATTGTACAGTGTATGATATGTGTACAGATAGTCTTGTAGTAAAATCAGAGGAGGCTAGAGCGATGCCGGAAGAATCTTTAACCCCTAAGCAGAAAATATTTTTAGATTTCTTGACAGCCCACCGCGAAGAGCAGGGAACATGGCCATCCGTGCGGGAAGCGGCTGAGCATTTTGGATTTGCTTCGCCAAATGCGGCGCAAAGATATTTTGTCGCCCTGGAGGAAAAAGGTTATTTGCGTCGCTTTCCAGGGCGTTATCGCGGAGTCGAGGTTCTGTCCGGCCGGAGTTGTCTCCCTTTACTGGGAGTGGTGGCCGCCGGGGAGCCGCTTGAGGTGACGGAAGAAACTTGGGAAGAGGTCGAAGTGCCGGAGCGCTTTTTGCATTCGCGCAAGCGCCGATACGCATTGCGCGTCAAGGGAAAGTCGATGGTGGAGATGGGGATTTTGAGTGGCGACTATGTCATCATCGAAGAAAACCCTGAGCCACCGGACGGGGCGGCAGTGGTAGCACTGGTGGACGGGGCGGCAACCTTGAAGCGCCTGTATCGCCAAGGTTCAACGATTCGCCTGCAACCGGAAAATGCCGCAATGGAGCCGATTATCCTGTCTCCTGATCAAGACATCAAGATTCAGGGCGTTCTCATCGGAGTTTTGCGCTTTCTGGATTAAGGCCGCTCCCTTGACTCTAGATTTTAATTCTGCTGTAAAAATAAAAAACAGGAACTTATTTCGCACAGAGACGCAAAGGCACAGAGAAAAGAAAGGTTATATTATGCGGAGCCTTGTTATGCAAGGTTTCGCATAATATGAATTTATTCCCCTCTGTGAACCCCGTGACTCTGTGAGAAAAATCGTGTCTTCTGTCAGTTTTTACAGCAGAATCAATAGCTGATTTTTTTAGTACTCAGCGGAAACGAATTGTGAATTGTGCATTGTGAATTGTGCATTGAAGAAAAGGGGGTGTGATGGAGATGCCGAGAATCCTGCATGTGGATATGGATGCTTTTTTTGCCTCCGTCGAGGAGCTGCTCCACCCGGAATTAGTAGGGAAAGAGGTTGTTGTCGGAGGAGATCCCACAGGACGCGGAGTCGTATCCTGTGCCAATTACGCCGCACGCAAGCGCGGAGTCCACAGCGCAATGCCCCTTTCTCAGGCAGCGAGGCTGGCCCCTAGGGCTGTTTTTGTCCGGGGTAGCTTCGAAGTCTACAAAGATTTTAGTTTTCGAATCTATGACATTTTGCAGGATTTCACCCCCGAAGTGGAAATGGTCGGTATGGAAGAGGCTTATCTTGATTTGCATGGCTGTGAGCATCTTTGGGGGTCGGAAATGGCTGCGGCGGATTTAATTCGGCATCGAGTTGCCCGAGAGCTGGGCCTGCCATGCACGATCGGACTGGCGTCGAATAAATTGTGCGCCAAGGTAGCTAGTAAGTGTGGCAAGCCCCGGGGGATATTGATGGTGCCGGATGGCAGTGAAGCTCTTTTTTTAGAGGGATTGTCTGTCGGAGTCATTCCAGGAGTCGGGGGAAAGACTTTGCAGGTTTTGACTTCTTTAAATGTGCGGACGGCAGGTGATTTAGCCAGACTGCCGGAGGCTGTCATCAAAGGAGCCTTAGGCCCGGCAGCCGTGGCTTTGCTGCAACGGGCCCAGGGGGTGGGGTCGAGTATTTTGGAGACGGAACCCAGCGATGCCAAGTCGGTTTCCCGGGAAACCACTTTTGCCGTGGACGTCCCCCCCGATGCCGATATCCTGAAAGAGCATGCTTTTTATCTGATGCAGCGGTGTTGCCGTACTTTGCGCCAATCAGGGAAAGCCTGCAGTAATCTTTGTCTCAAACTACGCTATGAGGACTTTACTACTGTGCAGCGCAGTCAAAAAGTGTTTCCTCCTTCCAATAATGAGTTGGGCTTGTGGCCTGTTTTGGAGGAACTTTTCGGGCAGGCATTGCAGCGACGCCAGCGGGTAAGGTTGATTGGCGTTAAGCTTTCCGGTATTGTGGCGGCGGTGGCACAATACAATTTGTTTGCCGCTCAGGCAAAGCGTCGGGATCAGTTGCTGCCGGTTTTAGATGGCCTGCGGGATAAATACGGGTTTGCCGCTATCGATTGGGGGCGTAGCAGACCGAGGCCCTCAGAGAAGGGATAAACGAATGGAAACCCCGCATTTGTGCTGTCACAGTGATTATAGCTTTCTCCAGGGGGTCGATGATATTGGCGCCCTCGTCGGCGCGGCAGCGTCCCAAGGCGCGGAGTATATCGGTTTGACGGATACTGGGGGGCTGTACAATGCACTGCGCTTTACCGCTGCATGCCGGCAATTCAAGGTCAAGCCGGTTTATGGCGTTGATCTGCCTTGGCACGAGGGGCGGATTTGCTTATTGGCCCGTCAGTTTAAGGGGTATCAGGCCTTGTGCAGGATTATCACTCGTTTTCAAAACGAGGGAATGCCGCTAGCGGAAGCTGCTCAAGGCCATGGCGATGATGTTGTCGCGATTCTAGATCACGGTGACACTCCGGAGCTGGCAGCAATTTTTCGCTACCGCTTTCGGCGGGCAGTGCCCTATGCGATATCGCCGCGGCAAAGCTTGCCCCTGGTGGCGGCGCCGCCAGTCTGGCACGTCGATAAAGGGAGTAGCTATGTTTGCCGGCTCTTGCAGGCAGTCCGGCTAGGGCAGACTCTTTCGGAGGATTATCAGAGCAATTCCGGCCAAATGGATGCGGGGGCGATGCTGTCGTCCATGGAATTTTATCAGCAATACGCCTTGTCTCCGACGGCTTTGTCCAACGCTACGGCCATAGCTCAGGAATGCAGCTTTTGGCTTGATTTTGGGGCGGCGTTAATGCCTTCGCCACCACTTCCCCCAGGGGAGACACCTTTTGCCAGGCTTTGGCAACTGGCGATGCAAGGCGTCAGAAAATTATATCAGCAACCGGATCGGCTGGTGATGGAGCGTCTTTCGGCGGAATTGTCCGTTATCGATCGGCGGCAACTCGCCGGGTATTTCCTGGTCATGGCCGATATAGTGGGTTTTTGCGATGCCGAGGGGATTATTGCTGTTGGACGAGGAAGCGCCGCTGGTTCTTTGGTGGCCTATTGTTTGGGCATTACCCGGGTCTGCCCCCTCACCTACGACTTATATTTTGAGCGTTTTCTCAACGAAAGCCGACAGGATTTACCGGATATCGATCTGGACATTTGTGGTGACAGTCGTGACTTGGTCCTGGATTATGTTTATCAAACCTATAGCCATGACCACGCGGCGATGCTGGCTTCGACAATTTGTATGCAGGCCCGGCAAAGCTTTCGCGAAGCAGCCAAGGTCTTTGCTCTGTCACCCACGGAGACAGAAGCTCTTGTCCGCTTGGTGCCATGGCGCCTTGCGGCAGGAGATTTAGCGGCATGGCAGCAGCAGGGACTGCGCCAAGGCTTGCCGCTCCAAAGCTCACCTTACCGGGAAATCGTCGGTGCCGTCCGGCATTTGCTGGGGCGTCCCCGACATTTGGGGATTCACCCATGCGGGATGGTTGTCAGCCCAGAACCCTTGACGCAGCGGGTGCCTTTGCAGAAGGCTCCCAAGGGCATCACCGTCACTCAGTTTGACATGGAGCGAATCGAGGAGACAGGGTTGATTAAGCTGGATCTTTTAGGGCAGCGGGCTTTGACTGTGGCTAACCTGACTTTGGCGGCGGCCGGTATCACAAAGAGCCAGCGCATCGAATTTTTTTGGCAGATACCTCCTGCTGACCCTGCGGTGATGGAGCGAATTGCCGCCGGAGAGACTCTGGCGGTTTTTCAGCTGGAATCTCCATCGATGCGCGGGATGTTGGAGCGGATGCGTCCGTCAACGGTGGCAGATGTAGCTCTGGCTTTGGCTGTCATCCGCCCAGGGGCGGGGGATTCAGGTAGTCGCAATCAGTTTATCGATTATTTCAGAGGGAAGGAAAAACCTTGTCCGGAGGGTCATCTTGCCCAAATTCTCGCCGAATCCTATGGAGCTGTTGTCTATCAGGAGCAAGTTATGCGCATTGCTCGGGAAGTCGGAGGCCTGGATTTGGCTCAGGCGGACATGCTACGGCGCTTGATGACCCGGCAGCGTGGCGATTCCGGCGAACTGGAAAGGCTGGGGCGGGATTTCTTGCGCAAAGCGGTTGAGCGCGGGATATCAGAGGGCGAGGCTGAGCGCGCATGGCAGATGATGGCGCGCTTTGCCGGATATGGTTTTTGCAAGGCACATGCGGTCAGCTATGCCGATGTGGCATGCCGGATGGCCTGGTTAAAGCTCAACTTTCCGGCGCGGTATATGGCTGCAGTGTGTAGCGCCGGGTCGGGATTTTACGGAATCGAGGCCTATCTTGGCGAAGCGATGCGCCTGGGAATCAGGCTGCTTCCCCCGGATGTATGTCGGGCTGGCTTAGCCTACGTTGCATTAGATAACCATCGCCTGATGCTGCCGCTGACACGCATTCATAATTTGGGAGAAAGTCTGGCGGGCAAAATTGTTCAACAACGGCAAAAAAAGCCTTTTACCAATATGACCGATTTTGTTTTGCGGGTGGCTCCGGGACGGACACAGCTCGAAGCGCTTGCTAAAGCGGGGGCCTTCGATGTTTTTGGGACTAACCGTCCGGCAGTTTTGGCGCAGGGCTTGGCGATACTAGGATCAGCAGGGAAAATGCGTGATCATGGCGCCCTTTTTGTGGCTGAAGAAAACAGAGATGAACATTCGTTGCCGG
Source organism: uncultured bacterium (assembly GCA_964637885.1). Lineage (GTDB taxonomy): Bacteria > Bacillota > CAZWXO01 > CAZWXO01 > CAZWXO01 > CAZWXO01. Next base: position 451 of record CAZWXO010000020.1, on the reverse strand, counting down.
ATTTTACGCAGTTTGATAAGGGGGTACAGGAGATGGGACTTTTAGGAACTTCCCTCGCTCAACACCCATTGTCTTTATTTGCCGACACGCGGGAACTTTGTGCAGCCTGGCGTGCGGCGCCAATCGGTAGCAAGGTGGCATGCGCCGGGCGTCTCATCGCATGGCGCAAAATTCGGAACCGGGCCGGAGGGCAGATGTTGTTTATGACCTTGGATGACCCGGTGGGAGTTTTTGAGGTGACAGTCAGCGAGCCTTGCCTCAGCCGCGATGGGCAGGCGCGTTATGCAGCCAGCGGCATGGTGCGGATTGAGGGTCGGCGCGACGGACTCAAGCAGATCCAGGGGGAACGTTTGAGACCGATGGAAAAAGCCTAATGGCTTTTTTCGTTAACAATTCACAATTCACAATTCACAATTCACAATTATGGACGCAAAAACGAACTTTTTGCCCC
>CAZWXO010000019.1:16839-25589 GCA_964637885.1 uncultured bacterium | reverse complement strand
TCTCGATAAAGAAAGCCTGGAATGCCCTTTTTGTAAGGGATTCCAGGCTTTTTACTTCTTCTAAGTGTCAAAGATGGGATTATATGAAAGTAATTTAAAAAAAAAAAGGTTTATTTATAATTTGCTAAAATAAATGCACAAAAGGGGGGGACGCCTTGCATCCCCCCCTCGACATTATTGCTATTTAATGTACTTAAGAAAGTCCTGATCATCGGAGTTGCGTTTGTAATCCGAATCCATCTCAACCATCCGACAAGGGTAATTGTACGGGATGGTAAGCTTAATAAACTCATCCGGATCAAAAGCTTCGGGGCATTGCACGCCTTTGCCCTTCCACTTGCCTGTCGCCAGCAATTCCAGCATGATTGCGGCGCCAAATGCCGTTTGCGATACGACGGCCTGACACCCCATTCTCTGCATTGATTCAGTATTGTCTGTGCTTTGGTACACGAAAACCTGACGCTCATGACCATCCTTGATGCCCTTGACCCAGACACCGACACAGGTTTTTCCGATCATTTTATCACCCTGCAAGGCCGGATTAGGAGCAGTCACAGCGACCAGGTCCCGAGGCGCGACAACATTGCCTCGCACATCAACCTTCTCCTTGCTATCCAAGCCCAGGATTTTGAGATATTTCAGCATTTGGATGAACTCGTTGCCCAAAGAATACTTGAAGGTCACCTTTTTGAGCCCTTTACCTATATAACGGGGCACGGAGAAGACTTCTTCATGCTCGACGTTAACTACTTCCAAGGGACCGATTCCCTCAGGAAATTCAAAAATTTCGCCCCCGGAGAATGGCTCAGTAGTATACCATCCGTCGACGCCTTTGCCCTTCTCCCAGATAGCAGGCGGATTGAGACATTCTTCGATGGTTGTCCAGATGGAAAATCCGAAACTGATATCTTGGCCTGGCACGGAAAGATTGGCCCCATCTCGGATACCTATCTCTTCGATTTCATCAAAGAGATGTTTTTCGGCGTACCTTGCAAAGACATCGACTGTCCCCGGATCCATTCCAGAGCCGATCAGTGCGAGCCCGCCTTTTTCTTCCCAAGCCTGGGCTTTGGCAAACTGCAAGTCTCCCAGCTTCAGATTTGGCAAGGAGAAGGGTTGCTCCGGGTGAGCAAGGGGTAAGCTCATCGCCATATCCATATAATTGATGCCAGCGTCGAGAGCGGCGTCAAAGATTGACATGTTCACCGATGGATCACATGCGTTCATCACAATATCAGCTTGGTACTTTTTTATCGCCGCGACAATGGCATCGGTATTCGTCGCGTCGACACTTTCGACGGGAAAACGCTCAGCATTTCCCCCTAGCTTGGCGGCAAGCTTTTTGGCTTTTTCCACATTACGGTTGGCAAGAATGATCTGTTGAAAAATTTTCCCTTCCCCATCGCGTTCGACGAGGATTTTGGCAATCGCTTCACCGACGCCGCCTGTTCCCATTAGTAAAATTTTCATTTTCTCAATCTCCTATTAGTCAGATTTTGTGCGGTTACTACCGCGGACGCCAGCCGTCTTTTTTATTAACGGCAGCTCCCACCTCCCCTTGGCGCTCATATATTCTGACCATTTCTTGCGCCTCCCGCGCTACCCTTGCCCTCAGCTCGGCTGGCTCGACTAGCTCAGCCGACGCTCCGAAGCCAAGAAGCCAGTGGAGAAACTCGTTGATCCCCTGCATGACGGCGGTAAACTCGAGCCGCCCATCCTGCATGTCAACAAGCTTTTGGCTTTGGTGCCACTTGACCTCTTTGATCAAATGGGCAACCTCACTATTGAAAATGACGCGGACCTTGACCTCTTTACCTCGCTCGATACCCCAGCTGTTTTTTAAGTAATCCGCCAAGGTAAAAGACTGAGGCCGCGTAAAGCCCTCTAATGTGGATTCAACTCCCTGAATCCGATCGACACGGAAAGTTCTAAGTTGCTGATGGTTGTAGCAATACCCGACAAGGTACCAGAAACCGTCGCGCATAAACAGCTCGTAAGGAGCAACCAGCCGTTCGCTGACGGAGTTGCCTCCAGGACTAAAATAATTGAGGCGCAAAACTTTACGGGCATAGATATTACGATTAATCGTACGAATTGTAATCTCGCTTAAATTACTAAGCCGGTGGCGACTGCCTAAAAAATGTACGTGCGTCTTACTCATAGCCCCCGAATCCGGCGGCAAAACGGCATTGGCCAAGCGAGATATTTTTTCTAGAGCTTGCCTAAGACGATCGCGCTGGGGGAAGTTTTCCTCCTGCACCAGCATATCACCTGCCAAAAGAACAAGGGCTAAGTCTTCGGCATCCAATTCACGAAACAGCCCCGCGCAAGATCCCATGCGAAAACCGCCGTATTTGCCGCGGACAGATTCGATAGGAAAACCCGCATCCTCGAGACTATCCATCGCTCGATAAACTGTTTTTTTACTTGTGCCGAGCTGCAGTGCGATCGCCTCAGCAGATATCAACCCTCCATTTTGCAGCATGCGCAAAATAGCGATGGATTCGAAAATCTTTGCCATGAAAAGCCCCCCCATCCACTGACATATAGTTTCACTGAAAAAATTGTAATTGTCAAATCCTTAAAAAAGAAAGCCAAGGTGTCAATTGCTCGACACCTTGGCTTTCAGGGCAGTGAAGTAAAAAGGAAATTATTTTTTAATCCACTTCATCATTTTTCGTAGCTCGGCTCCTACTTTTTCGATGGGATGCGCCGCTTCACGTCTCTTAGTTGCATTGAAATAGGGGCGATTGGCGATATTCTCCAGCATCCATGTGCGGGCAAATGTGCCATCCTGAATCTCTAAAAGGGCTTTCTTCATCTCTTTGCGAGTCTCGTCAGTAATGATTCGCTTGCCCATCCAATAGTCGCCAAACTCAGCTGTATCGCTGACCGAGTAGCGCATCCGCGAAATGCCACCCTCGTACATCAAATCAACGATTAGCTTCATTTCATGCAAGCATTCAAAATAGGCAATCTCGGGCTGATAGCCGGCTTCAGTCAAGGTCTCAAAACCAGCTTTAATCAATTCTGAAACACCACCGCAGAGGACGCACTGCTCGCCGAAAAGATCCGTTTCAGTTTCTTCCCCAAAGGTAGTTTCAATGACACCAGCGCGGGTGCAGCCAATCCCCTTTGCATAGGCCAGTCCATAAGCGTGGGCTTTGCCAGTGGCATCTTGATGCACAGCCAGCAATCCCGGCACGCCAAAGCCTTCTTGATAGGTGCGGCGAACCAGATGGCCCGGGCTCTTCGGTGCGACCATGAAGACATCGACATCGGCAGGAGGCATAATCTGGCTGTAATGAATATTGAAGCCATGAGAAAAGACGAGCATATCGCCGGCCTTAAGTGTCGGCTTAATGTCCTCAGCATATACCTTCCCTTGGCGTTCATCGTGAATCAAGATCTGGATCACATCTGCCTGAGCTGCCGCCTCAGCAGTCTTCATCGGTTTAAAGCCATCAGCTTCGGCTTGCTTCCAATTGTCGCTACCCGGAATATCCGCAACAATTACATCGAGACCGCTATCCCGAAGGTTCTGAGCCTGGGCGTGACCCTGACTGCCATAGCCGATAACTGCGATTTTTTTGCCCTTGAGTAACTTTAAGTCTGCATCTTCATCGTAAAACATTTTCGCCATAATCTAATTTCCCCCTTAATTTAATTGTTATTTATAGTCGGAGAGCTATTTCTGCCCTCTAGCCATCGCAATTTTGCCGGTGCGAACGAGTTCTTTGATCCCAAAAGGTTTTAGTAGCTCCGTCAACGCCGAAATTTTGTCCTGGTCGCCAGTCATCTCGACAACCATACTCTTGCGACTCACGTCGACAATCTTCGCCCTGAAAATATCGACTATCTGCATTATTTCCGAGCGCGTCGTCGAATCTGTCGTCACCCGAATCATCGCCAGCTCGCGAACTATGGACTGTGCAGCATCGACATCGTTGACTTTTAAAACATCGATCAGCTTGTAAAGCTGCTTGGAAATCTGCTCGATGACGTGATCGTCACCATCGACAACAGTGGTGATACGGGAATATTTTTCATTTTCTGTTGTACCAACGGCCAAGCTTTCAATATTATAGCCCCGCCTTGCAAAAAGCGAAACCACCCGAACAAGCACACCAGGACGATTCTCGACTAATATCGAAAGGGTTCTTTTCATTTTTTTCGCCCTCCGATCATTTGCTGAATGCCGGCTCCAGCTGGAACCATCGGGAACACGTTTTCTTCCTTCTCCACTTCGAATTCCATGACTACCGGCCCCGGATGTGAAAGTGCCTGAAGGATAACAGCATCCGTCTCTTCTGGAGTTGTGGCCCGCAACCCTAAGATGCCGTAGGCTTCCGCGATGCCGACAAAGTCCGGTGTGCACGCTAAGCAAACCGATGAGTAACGATGATCAAAAAACATTTCCTGCCACTGCCGCACCATCCCCAAATAGCGATTATTGATGATCGCTACCTTGACAGGGATACGGTACTCAAACAAAGTCCCCAGCTCTTGAATGTTCATCTGAAAACCACCATCACCACAGATGGCGATGACCAGATCTTCCGGTTTGGCAACCTGGGCCCCCATCGCTGCCGGAAGCCCATACCCCATTGTACCAAGTCCTCCTGAGGACAGAAAGGAACGGGGTCGTTTGGTGGGATAAAAATGCGAACTCCACATCTGGTGCTGACCAACGTCGGTGGCAACGATGGCTTTCCCCTCACTAAGCTGATACAAACGGTCAATGACGAATTGGGGTTTGATCTGGCCACCTTTTTCAACAGGGACTCCATACGTCAAAGGATGTTTTTCTTTCCATTCATTGACTTTGGCATCCCACTCTTCAAACAAGGCCGGTGCCTGGTCCTTGTGCATTTCAATAAATTCTTGCAAAATCTGTTTGACGTCACCGACAATCGGCACATCGACGCGAATGTTTTTGCCGACTTCAGCAGGATCGACATCGATATGAATCACTTTAGCATTCTTGGCAAATTCCGATAATTTGCCGGTAACACGATCGGAAAAACGTGCACCGATAGCGATAATTAAGTCGGCTTCGTGAATAGCATAGTTAGCGTACTGAGTGCCGTGCATTCCCAACATGCCCAAAGATAACGGGTGTTGTCCTGGAAAAGCGGCCATCCCCATGAGCGTCGTCGTCACATAAATTTGCCATTTTTCCGCAAACGCGATCAGCTCTGCCTCCGCCCCGGAAGCCACCACTCCACCACCGGCATAGATAACCGGACGCTTGACCTTTTGCAACAAGGCAAGGGCACTTTTTATCTGATTCGGGTGCCCGCCAAAAGTTGGTTTATAGCCCGGGATATCGACGGTATCAGGAAAATCAGGCTCAAGCTCGCTGATCATGACGTCCTTGGGCAAATCGATTAATACCGGTCCCGGTCGTCCGGTGGTCGCGATATGGAAAGCCTCTTTGATGACCCTGGTCAAATCATTGGGATCACTTACCAGGTAGTTATGTTTTGTAATGGCCATGGTGATACCGGTGATATCTGCTTCCTGAAAAGCATCTGTGCCCAGCATGTGCGTCGGAACCTGCCCCGTCAAGCAAATCAGGGGCACCGAATCCATATAAGCCGTCGCGATCCCTGTGACAAGGTTAGTAGCTCCAGGGCCAGAGGTTACCAAACAAACGCCGGGTTTCCCACTAGCTCGCGCGTAGCCGTCAGCGGCATGAGCAGCTCCTTGTTCATGCCGCGTCCGCACATGAACAATATCCGAATCGTAAAGGGCATCGTAAATCGGCAATGCCTGTCCCCCAGGATAGCCAAAAATTGTGTCGACACCTTCCCGTTTTAAACACTCAAGTAATATTTCTGCTCCTTTTTTCTTCATCTATTTCACCATCTTTCATCTTTCCCCTCGAGGCAACCAACAACGGCAAATAAGTACAAAGTCTTATTCTAGCCGTGCCCCCTGGGCCGCTGAAGTAACTTGGCGGGCATAGCGGGCTAAGTACCCGGTGGTTACTTTAGGAGCAGGCGGGCAAAAAGCATCCCGGCGCCGCTCAAGCTCCTCAACATCGACTAACACATCAAGTTTTCGGGCAGGTATATCGATAGCCACAATATCACCCTCCTGGATCAGAGCAATCGGACCTCCGCTCATCGCTTCAGGAGAGATGTGGCCGATAGCTGCACCTCTGGTTCCCCCGGAGAAGCGTCCATCTGTCAGCAGAGCCACCTCTTTGTCCAGCCCCATGCCCGCTATGACGGAGGTAGGAGTCAGCATTTCCCGCATTCCAGGTCCACCACGTGGACCCTCGTAGCGGATGACGACAACGTCACCAGCGACTATTTTACCGCCCGATATTGCCAGGTAGGCTTCGTCTTCGCTATCAAAAACTCGAGCTGGCCCTTGGTGGGACAGCATTTCCGGCGCAACTGCCCCCTGCTTGACTACTGCTCCATCAGGCGCTAGGTTGCCAAAAAGCACCGCTAGGCCGCCAGTCTTGCTGTATGGATTCTCCAAAGTGCGAATAACATGCCCATCGGCGGCTTTGGCCATTTCCAAACCGTCGCCGATCCGGCCGTAAACGGTGGGCAGCGCATCGTCAATCAGCTCTTGCCGCTTTAATTCCTTCATCACAGTCATGATGCCGCCGGCAATATCCAAATCTTCGATCCTGTCCTCACCGGCCGGAGATAGTTTGCACAGCTGCGGTGTCTGACTGCTGACCACGTTGACTATCTCTAAATCAAGTTTGACCCCGGCTTCATGGGCAATCGCCGGTAAATGCAGAATCGTATTCGTTGAACAACCCAAGGCCATATCCACTGCCAAAGCATTCTTAAAGGCCTTCTCCGTCATAATTTGTCTGGCTGTCAAGCCTTGTTTCAGAAGCTCCATGACCTGCATGCCTGCTTCTTTGGCCATGCGGATCCGCGCCGAATAAACAGCGGGAACGGTGCCATTGCCAGGCAATCCCATGCCGATGGCTTCGGTCAAGCAGTTCATGGAATTAGCAGTGAACATTCCCGCACATGAGCCACAGGTCGGGCAAGCTGCGTTCTCCAGTTGTAATAATTCGGCGGCGCTGATTTTCCCGCTCTGTAGCTGCCCGACCCCTTCAAAGACGGAGATTAGATCGACTTTCTTTCCGTTAACCCGCCCTGCCAGCATCGGACCTCCGCTGACGACGATTGTCGGCAAGTTTAGTCTTGCCGCAGCCATCAGCATCCCCGGGACAATTTTATCGCAATTCGGCACCAAGACCAGAGCATCGAAGGCATGGGCTTTAACCATCACCTCAATGGAATCGGCAATCAGCTCCCGGCTGACCAGTGAATATTTCATTCCTTCATGATTCATGGCGATACCATCGCAAACTCCGATAGCCGGCACCTCGATGGGGGTTCCTCCAGCCATCCTGACTCCGGCTTTAGCTGCCTCAGTGACGGAGCTCAAATGAATATGCCCAGGAATAATTTCGTTGAAAGAGTTGACCACGCCGACCAAAGGGCGCGATATTTCTTCATCAGTCAGGCCACAAGCCTTTAATAAGGAGCGATGTGGAGCTTTCTCGGGGCCTTGTTTCATACTGTGACTATGCATCATCTGCTTCCTCCTAATCTTCGAATATGGTATGCCCGCTACTATTGGCGTATTCCCGGAATAAATCGATTAAATGGCGCGTCATTTTCCCTGGCTTGCCATCACCGATTTTACGTCCATCAATCTCAACCACAGGAACAACTTCGGCTGCGGTTCCCGTCAAGAAACACTCGTCAGACGTATACAGACAATACCTGGTCATCGGATTTTCAGTCACGTTATAACCGTTGGATTTGGCTAGATTCATTACGGTACGACGCGTTATTCCATCGAGAGCCCCCATAAAGACCGGCGGTGTATTGAGGGTAGTGCCATTGATACCAAAGATATTGTCTCCGGTGCATTCTGCGACAAAGCCGTCGTGATTGAGCATTATAGCTTCTGGAACTCCGGCTAAATTTGCTTCCATTTTCGCCATTATGTTGTTCAGATAGTTCAAGGATTTGATCATCGGGTTAAGGGCTTCAGCAATGTTTCGCCGCGTCGGAACGGTGACGACTTTTAATCCATTTTGGTAAAATTCCTCCGGATAAAGCTTGATCTGCGAGGCGATGATGACGACCGTTGGCACAGGACACTTTCGGGGATCAAGCCCGAGATCACCTTTCCCACGGGAAACAACCGTTCGGATATATCCCTCCCGAATATTATTACGCCGCAGTGTCTCCACATGCGCCTGCTTCATTTCATCTTTACTCATCGGGATTTCCATCTGGAGCACTTTAGCAGAATTATACAGCCGATCGATATGTTGATCGAATTCAAAGATCCGGTTATTGTATGCCCGGGTGCCTTCGAAAACTCCGTCACCATAGAGGAACCCATGGTCAAATACCGAGATTTTGGCATTATCCTCATCAACAAACTTGCCATCCAAAAATATTGTCAAACCCATACCAGACAACCCCTTTCTTTTCCAATTCTTTTGGCGCTTCATCAACTACCTGCGTAATCAATCAACTAGTAGTCCTCGCCATCAGATGAATTAGATCCGTTCGGCCACCAGGGCAGCCATTTTTTGCGTGCCAACCTGCTCCATGCCCTCTTGCATGATATCCCGAGTGCGGAACCCGTCCGCCAATGTTTGGCGCACTGCCGACTCAATGGCATCGGCTTCCTTTGCCAATTTAAATCCATAGCGCATCATCATCGCAATTGACATAATTGAAGCT
>CAZWXO010000019.1:12849-16829 GCA_964637885.1 uncultured bacterium | reverse complement strand
CGGGTTAGCGACATCCATCCCGGCATACTTCGGAGCCGAACCGTGAATTGGCTCAAACAAACCCGGTGTTCCCGGTTGACCGAGGCTAGCAGAAGGGAGCATTCCAATCGATCCGGTTAGCATCGCGGCTTCGTCACTTAAAATATCACCAAACATATTCTCAGTCACTATTACGTCGAACTGCCGCGGGTTGCGAACTAATTGCATCGCGCAATTGTCAACGTACATGTGCTCCAGGGCGACATCCGGATAATCTCCGGCAATCCGCAAGACGACTTCCCGCCAGAGGCGAGAGCTGGAAAGCACGTTGGCCTTGTCGACGGACATCAGCTTGCTGCCGCGTGTTCGGGCCATTTCAAAGCCAACTCGCACGACACGTTCTATTTCATGGGCCGTATAGTACATCGTGTCATAGGCGTAGTCAGCCGTCTGCGCTTTATCACCAAAATAGGCGCCTCCGGTCAACTCTCGAATAACAAGGATGTCAAGGCCCTCCCCTAAGACCGACGGCTTCAGACTAGAAGCATCAGCTAGTTGCGGGAAGAGGATTGCGGGTCGTAAATTTGCAAAAAGACCCATCTCTTTACGTATTTTTAGAAGCCCATTCTCCGGGCGCTTGCCATCTGGCAAATTATCCCATTGCGGTCCTCCCACGGCTGCCAAAAAAACCGCCTCGGCTGCTTGGCATTTGGCAAGGGTTTCTGCTGGGAGCGGTTCCCCAGTTTTTTCATAAGCTGCTCCGCCCATCAAGGCTTCCTCGACATCGAGCTGATGGGAAAATCTATTGGCAATCGTTTCCAGCACGAGCTTGGCCCCCGCTGCAATCTCCGGCCCGATTCCGTCACCTGGCAACATGACAATTTTTAGTTTCATTTGGCCAGCCTCGCCTTCACATACTCGATCAACCCACCCTGATTGATTAAATCCTGCATAAATTGGGGGAAAGGCTTTGCGGTGTATTTTTTGCCGCTAGTCAAATTCTGGATGACCCCGGTGGTAATATCAATAGCAACTTCATCGCCATTGGCGATTGCTTTTGCGGCCTCGGGGGACTCGAGGATCGGCAGGCCGATGTTCAGGGAGTTGCGATAAAAAATGCGGGCAAAGGAATGGGCGATAACAGCGCTAATTCCCGCTGCCTTGATAGCTATCGGGGCATGTTCCCGGGAGCTTCCGCAACCAAAATTTTTACCGGCGACCATTACATCACCTGGCTGCACTTTCTTGCTAAAATCCGCATCCAAATCTTCCATGCAGTGTAGCGCAAGCTCGGCCGGATCCGAGCTGCTAAGATAACGAGCGGGAATGATGACATCCGTGTCGACATCATTGCCGTATTTAATAACTTTGCCTTGTAATTGCATTTATTTTACCTCCTCAGGTCCACTGATTTTGCCAGTAATAGCCGAAGCTGCTGCTACGGCAGGCCCAGCTAGATATACTTCACTCTCGACATGACCCATGCGCCCGACAAAATTGCGGTTGGTGGTCGCCACACAGCGCTCTTTAGCCGCCAAGATACCCATATGCCCTCCGAGACAACAACCGCAGGTTGGCGTGCTGATGGCGGCACCAGCCTCGAGCAATGTCTGATAAACACCCTCGGCGATGGCTTGTGCCACAATTTTCTGTGTGCCTGGAAGCACTATGAGGCGCACGCCTTTAGCAACTTTATGGCCTTTAAGAATATCAGCGGCGATGCGCAGATCTTCCATGCGGCCATTTGTACAAGAGCCGATGACCACCTGGTCGATAACAATCTCGCCGACTTGGCTCAGTCCACGGGCATTTTCCGGCAGATGAGGGAAAGAAACTTGCGGCTCGATTTCCGCGGCATCGATATTAAAGACCTCGCGATACCGAGCATCGGCGTCGCTATGGTACGCATGCCACGTCCGGTTGCTACCTGAAGTTTTGACGAATTCCCACGTCTTGGCATCTGGCGTAAAAATCCCGTTTTTACCGCCAGCTTCGATGGCCATATTTGCCATCGCCAAACGGCTATCCATCGATAAATCGGCAATGGCAGATCCATCAAACTCCATCGAAGAATACAATGCCCCATCGACTCCAATTTTGCCAATAATATAAAGAATAAAATCTTTACCGGAAACCCAAGGCTGGCGATTTCCATTGATGGTAAAACGGATTGTCTCCGGTACCTTGAACCATGTTTCACCTAATGCCATCGCTGCAGCCATATCCGTCGATCCGACTCCGGTGGCAAAAGCGCCCAGGGCGCCGTAGGTGCATGTATGCGAATCGGCGCCAATGACGACATCCCCCGGACCAACCAGCCCTTTTTCCGGCAGAAGGCAATGCTCGATACCCATTTGCCCAACCTCAAAATAATTGACAATGCCATACTCTGCCGCAAAATCCCGCACCATTTTAGCCTGGGTAGCCGAAGCAATATCCTTGTTCGGAGTAAAATGATCCGGAACTAAGGCTATGCGCTCTTGATCAAATACTTTTTTAACACCAATTTTCTTAAATTCCTTAATGGCAACGGGCGAGGTAATATCGTTCCCCAGCACCAAATCAACCTTGGCATTAATCAGATCACCTGGCTCCACTTTATCCCGGCCTGCATGTGCGGCAAGGATTTTTTCCGTAATTGTCATTCCCATAAAACATTCTCTCCCTTCTTACTTGACAACATTTTGTTGCAATTATCCCTGTATACACAAAAACCCCTTCCACCCTAGACACATCGGTCAAGGGGCGGAAGAGGTTATCTCCGCGGTACCACCCTGGTTCACCGACATTTCTCAATGCCAGTCTCAGTGAGTAATCGAATACCCTGCAGGTAACGGCTGCTTCCGTTAGCGGCTAATCACCTAGGTTTTCGCCGCCAAGGCTCAAGGGCGACCGGGACAATCTGCACAACCGACTTCCACCAACCGCCGGCTCTCTAAATATGCTTTCGACCGTTCCCACTCCCTATCATCGCTTCTCATTATTGACATTTGGAATAGTAGTTATATTTTATCACTGATTTGTTGCTTGTCAATAAAGCCTTATCACCTCGATAGACTAATTTCAGGAGGAATATTGCATTGCCCGGCTTCATTGTCCCCCCACACCCTAACAGTGTCATCCGAAAGCAACGCAAGCGAGTGGATACCACCGGCATCAATATCAATTACCGATTTTTCAAAACTTGGAACATCACACTGCTTTTCTCGATTTCGTCCCCACGCATAAACACGCCCATTAGCAGCCAAAGCTAAACAATGACAACCTCCTGCAGAAATACTTTTAATATGCAAGACATCGACCGGAACATCCGTCTGCCCAAAATTATTGTTGCCCCAAACTGTAACTTTACCCTTTGCATCAAGTGCCATTGAGTGAAAATCCCCTGAGGAGATTGCAACGATTTCACCGAGGTCCTTTGGGACATCACACTGCCCGTGGGTGTTGTCTCCCCAGGAATAGACGCGGCCATCAGCGCTCAGGACCAACACGTGCATATCTCCTGAAGAAATCCGTTTAATAATCGGCAAATCCGGAATCAAATTGCTCTGACCGAAGGCGCAGTCACCCCAAAGGTATATTTTCCCTTTATTATCAACTGCGAAGGTGTTGAAGCTTCCGGCTGAGATATCACAAATCGGTGGTAGATTCTTAGGTACATCACATTGCCCCTCATCGTTGCTTCCCCACACGCGGACACTCCCCTCGGCAGTAAGAGCAACGGAATGGTCGTCACCGACCGAAACAGCAACTACGTTTTGCAAGTCCTGAGGCACATCGCATTGTCCACATTCATTGTCCTCCCAAGCAAAAACTTTTCCATCCTGCCGAACAAATAAAGAATGATAGTATGCCGACATTCGCTTTTGAAGATTCTGTGATAAGCACTGCATCAACCGCACCTCCTTATCGTAACTGCTTAAGAAAACAACTTAGAACCGTAATTATCTTATCATAGAGAGCCGCGACTGTCATCGATGTTCAAAAATCCCAGTAATGCA